>JAGLMC010000047.1 GCA_023140215.1 Alphaproteobacteria bacterium | reverse complement strand
GCTGAACAAATAGAACTTGCTGTTCAAAATGTATTAAATAACGGTACACGTACGCCTGACATTATGTCCAATAGCTGTAAAGAAGTCTCGACAAGCGCTATGGGAGATGCTCTAATCTCGGAACTCTCAAATATAAAAAACACAAGGAAAGTCGCATGATTGCAAGCCTTATGCTTATTCTGCTCTTACTAGGATTTATAAGTGTCTCCAACGCTGCAACATTTTTATATATTACAGGCGCTTTACTTATTATCTCTGAGTTTTTTGTAACCAGCTTTGGTATTCTTTTCCTAAATGGACTGCTTTCCCTGTTTGTTGCATATTCTATGCAAACTAGTGACAATACGGTTTTAGATATACCAATTGGCTGGTCATTGCTTTTTAGCATTGCCTTCATTGAATTTACTTTTATAGCTCTTATCTTCATCATTATCATGCGATTTCGTAAACGAAAACTCATGACAGGCATGGAAGGAATGATCGGACAAAAAGCTGTTATAATTGAATGGAAAGATAAAAAAGGACGTGTTCGTATTCAAGGGGAAGTCTGGGCTGCACAATCTGAAAAAATACTGAATATATCAAAGGGAGACAGTGTAAATATCGAAAAAACAGATAATTTAATACTATTTGTTAATTAAAGTGATTTTGAATAAGAATCGTACAGATTCTATTTAAAATTGTACCGTGCGACTGCACGGCGGGCATAAGCCCAAAGCATGTCCGGCGTTTGAAGGCTTGCATTAAAAATGTCTTATTTTTAATGCAAATTACTATAAAGTAATATTTTAAAAGGAGAATTATAATGATGTTTTTAGCACCTATAATGGTTGCACTGGTTGTTTTGCTATTCGCTTCAGCGCGTATTATTAAAGAATTTGAACGCGGAGTTATCTATACTCTTGGTAAATATTCAGGACTAAAATCTCCCGGTTTACAGTTTATTATGCCCGGCATTCAACAAATGGTACTTGTCGATATGCGTATACGTACGGAAGACATACCATCACAAGATGTTATTTCTAAAGATAATGTTTCCGTAAAGGTTAATGCGGTTGTCTACTACCGCGTTATAGAGCCTTCATATGCTATTAACCGCGTTGAGGATTTCATCGTTGCCACCAGCCAACTGGCGCAAACAACTCTGCGCTCCGTTTTAGGTAAGCATGATCTGGATGATATGTTGTCCAAACGTGAACAGCTCAATAAAGATGTGCAGGAAATCCTCGATACGCAAACAGAAGGATGGGGCGTAAAGATCACACTTGTTGAGATTAAAAATATTGATCTGGACTCTACCATGGTTAGAGCTATTGCCAAGCAAGCCGAAGCTGAGCGGGAACGTCGCGCCAAAATTATTAATGCTGAAGGAGAATTACAAGCCGCAGCACAACTGGATGAAGCTGCTGCTATTTTAGCTAATCGCCCTGAGACAATGCAACTACGCTATCTAGGAACGCTCGGTGAGTTCACAAACTCCAAGGGAAGCACAATCGTTCTTCCTATGCCTTTAGATATGTTTAAAGGCGCGGCTGAAGCTCTGGTTAAGAAAAATTAACAGGAACAACGAACAGTGATAAAACGTAAAACGGGGGCACATTAAACTAATGTGTCCCCGCTGTATATTATATAAATTCAGATATTAACCTTGAATGCGCAGATATAAAGTACAATCAGGATTAACACTATTACCATTATAAATCCCAGTATCAACACACGTAGCAGCACCGCCAGCTCTCATTGAGCCTGTCAGAGGATTGCCATCATCGAGCTTATTATCAAGCCGTTGTGCTTGAATTGGTGTTATCGCTCCTGTGGTAGCATCCGCAAGATTTGAGCCAACAGTCAAATAATGTCCTTGACGCCATGTAGTTGTAGCACCACCTAAAATTGCAGTAGTTCCCGTCGGCAAAGTTGCTGAAGGATTAAAACCAACACGTAAAGTCACCAAATCTATTTCAGTTTCAAAAACAGCTTTACCGGCAGCAGTAAAAACTGTCGCAGAAGGATTAACACCTGAAATAAGGTCTACAGCTGCAAGATGCATAAAGTATACTCCCATTTCATCTGCAGCAGCAAGCGCTGCTCCCGGATCCGGATCAACAATACCATTAGCATTACCGTCTGTTGCTGCACAAAGAGCAGCAGTACAAACTGCCGGCAATCTTATAGCAATATTATCAATATCACCCGGAAGCATGTTAAATGTATCACGGAATGTTGAAGTTGCCGCATCTACTGCTTTCATTTGTGCCGCTGTCGATGTGACCTGTGCATTAGCAATCATTTCCTGACCTTTTAGAACGCCCGTAATGAGCAGTCCAATAATGATCATCACTATCGCAAGTTCAACAAGGGTAAAGCCCTGCTGTCCATTGCGAAGTTTTGTTTTAACTCTCTCCATTTAAAAAACTCCTGTTATATGTTTAAAAATAATGAAAACATGCGAATGCATGTTCGGGATAAGTATACACGCATTACGCTATATAAAACAGTCCCATATCACATAGAATTTCAGTTTTTGCTAAAGATTGGGTTAATATATAGGGGTAAAGCTCTCAATTTGACAAAATGATTGCTCATAATTACAAAGTGTAGTTATTACTTGGATTTACGATAAGAACTTGGTGTTTTTCCTACTATATCTTTAAAAACACGATTAAAAGAAGCAAGGGAATTAAAACCAACATCATTTGCAATTACACTTATAGAAGCATTTGTTTCTAACAAAAGCTGAGTAGCATCTATAACTCTGTACTCATTCATTAATTGTGGAAATGATTGTTTAAAATAAGCGTTAATAATTCTAGAAAGCACTGACTCTGATATATCACACTCACGAGCCAAATCTGTTCGTGAATAGCTTGCCTCCTGATAAACTTTATCAAATGCCAAAAGACGCTCGATCTTGAAAGCAATATCCATCTCCTCAAAAGAAAGATTATTTGCTCCACTCTTTTCCGAGATTTCAACAGCTTGCGGATATATACGAAACAAACTCGTACTAACAAGATAAACAAACCCAAGTCCGAATAAAGTTCTAAGCAATATAATGTTCTGATTTATACTCTCATAGCTAAGAGCTGCAAACATTCCGCCAAGAAAAAAAATATTCATAAATATCAATGCAATAATAAGCCAATAACGTTCTTTTCCTATTTTTTGCGTTAATATAGATTCAAATAATCCCCTGTTTCCCCAGATAACCAACATGCTAAGAACTCCGGCAACAAGCCCTGAAATTGTCAACCAGTCTTGTAAGTCTTCATAACTTTGCGATATGCTCAATGAAATGAAATAAGCCACTGGAATTAAAAATAATATCCAATAATGATGAATGGCGGGAACTCTTGTGATTCTTGCAATTTGTATAATCAGCAACACACTGATAGGAGGTACATAAAACCATGCAAACCATTGTGCATGCTCATAATAATTCCAGAGTTCACTAATATATCCATAAGCAAAATCAGACAAGAATGCCAAACCAAGAATAAAAAAGTATAATAAAGGCAAGCCCGCACGAGATATACGACCGGCACGAAAAGCAATATAAACAATAATATATAAACATTGTGCTACGCCAATGAGCGATAGAATTTCCGGAATTGTAAAAAGCAACTGATTCATTGTAAGTCTTTATTAAATGTACCTTTATTAGAAGGGCAAGTTTTCACACAAAGGATTACTTGCCGCTTCCTTTTCATCAAGTATACGAGTGCAGATATATTCTCTTGTATGATTAATCTCATTTGGATGCAGGTGATCTTCTCCGGAATTTAAAATCTCAAGCAACATGCCTATAGCCTCTTCCTTGTTACCTTTTGCATTCATTACAAACGCCGGCATTTGACGTGTCCATGTCGGCATATCAGGATTTTCCAACTCTGCTAAAGTTTTTGCATATTTTAAAGCTCTATCAAGATCATTCATCTTGAAACGAGCAAGATAAATTGCCTGAACAAGCCAACGCCAACGCTTTCCTCCCGGCGTTTGTCCTGCAACATGTAGATAATCAAGCAAAAGAGGTAATTGCGTAACATCTGGCGTAGACCCAAAATAAAAAGAAGCCAGAAATGGAATATGGTTAGATTTTGCATCCAAATCCCTTGTAAGAAACAACCATTTACTTAGCTCTTCATAATTATATTTAGTAAATGCTGTAGAACGTCCTCCTGTATCTCCTAAATTTTGCAACATAATTGCAATACTACGATAAGCTAATTGCTTATCTCCCATAGCAAAAGCACTTGCTCCCAGAGTGCTTGGTGTAGGTGGCACATTTAACCATTGGCTTTTCATATCTCTGGCATAAAACCAAACTGAAATATTGAGCAAAACAGCAAAAGCCAAAAATATAGAGATCGTTCTTTCCTTGGAAACGCTCATTAAAATTCTCTACGCACAAGATCAAGAAGGCAGGCCAAAAGTACAAGTATGGTAAATATACCACCTTGAATAAACATATACCCAAAATTCACACCCTCACCAATACCGTAAACCAGCCATGATGTTTGCCCCATCAAGTCAAGGCGTGGAGTTAAGGAAGAAATCATCTGCACTGCCATTTTCAGAATTGGAAGATCTGCACCGGCGACTCCGGAATCTAATATGCCTAAAATCTGTCCCATCATACGTGCAAGAATATAAAATGCAAAAGTCGCCATTGCTGCCGTTGCTGCGCTTGTTAGAAACATAGAAAAGAATAGCGCAACATTAACCATAATAATATTTTCAACAATAATGCTGGTAATCCAGAGCATATGCCCAGCTCCAAATAGGTGTGAGCCAAGGATATAAATGCATAATCCCTGCGCAATCCCCATTGCTATAGCCAAAACAGAAAATGCCGCTGCATAAGAAAATAAAAACTCTATACGACCAACCGGACGTGAAAGCAAAAATTCAACATCTTTAGTCTCAAAAGATCTTCGCATCATAAACACAACAAAAAGAACCAGACCTAAAACACCTGTGAAACGCAAGCCACCGCCTGCAAAGACAACAGCAAATTGATCTTGTTCAGATATGGCTGCTGAGCCAAGAAACACAGAAAGACTTGTTCCTAGCACCAAAAGAAGCATGAGTGAAATCACAAGTTTATCTCTTACAGCAGCAGTAAGAACATATGTAACGATAGGCCAAGACATATAATTTTACACTTATTTACTTAGAGATTAAATTTACTTAAAGCTTGAATGGACGGCGATCACTTGAGAATTTTCTATATAGATCACGATCTGTATTATGAATTGATTCTTCCGGACTATCTAAAATAGTTGCCTTAAGAAAAATCACAAGTTCTGTTTTTATTAACAAATCACTATGATCACGAAATAATGCACCAAAGACCGGAATTTCACTTAAAACAGGAACACCCTCTTCATTAACTGCTACACGATCTTGAAGTAATCCACCCATCACAATAGCCTGTCCTGATTTCAACTGAACAACAGAATCAATTTCCTGCACATTTAGTTGTGGAATATTCGATATAATTCCAGCCGCTGCCGGTGTATTAGCCACAACAAAAGCTACAGCAGGATCTGAAATTTGTTCATCAATACTTGTAACAGTTGGCCTAATCGCCATAGAAATAGTTCGTCTCTTTAAGTCAATTGAAGGCAATACATTTATGAGAACGCCAACCGGAACATTGCGAATATCACTATCAACATCGACCTGAGTAACACCGTCATCTGTTGTGCTATCAATATCAACCTCAAAATAAACCTGATTGGTTGCAACATTCAAAACAGCCGACTGATTATTTAAAACAGTCATACGAGGGCTAGCTAAAGCACGGACAGAGCCAAAGCCTGAAATCGCTTCTATAAGAGCATGAATATCATTACCATTATAACCAACTGCAAAATTTGTATTTCCTGATATTACAGTACCGGTTGGTATAGGAAAAATGTCCGGCGTAATAGTTCCAAGGAGACTACCATCATTAAAAAAGTTTGTAATAAGCTCACCTGAAAACAAACCGGTTGAAGCCCAGTCTATCCCTGTTACGTATTCATCATTTAGAGATACCTCAAGTATTTTAGCTTCTATTAGAACCTGTGCTGTTGAAGAGCGTCGTACAATTTCAAGATATTCCGCGACTTCCTTATGTGATCTTTCTGATGCATAAACACTTATAAGCCCTGCATGTTTGTTGATTGAAAAACCTTGTTTTATCTTCTCCTCTTTAGAATTTGACGAGCCAGAATCCTCACCATCAACCGGAAGAGATTCCACCCTCAAAACAGCTTGAGGAGCTTGAACTAACACACTACCATCTTCAGAAACAGGAGCAACAGCCTGAACATCAGGATTTTGCTCTGTTGCAACAATCCTTGGATCTTTTTTAGTTTTAAGTGATCCTCTTTCTGCATCAAGTAATTGTGTTAATGCATTATCCAATTCCCCCCAAAAATCAGCTTCACTTTCTGAAATTGCTTCAAAAGATGAACCTGTATCAGCTCCATCACCTGAAACAACAGCAATATCATTACGAACAGAGCCTTTATTTGTACGAATGTAGCTTAGATAATCAATTTTGTACGCCTTGTTATATGGCGTATCAAGTTCAACACGCAAAACATCATCATTAAAGCTATAACGCAAACCGGCAGCATTACTGATACGCTCAATAACCTGATCAAATGGACGGTTGCGAGCCGTAAAGATAATTGACCCTCGAATCAACGGATCCAATTCCAGATCGTAGTCAGCTTGTTTAGCCAATTCAAATAAAACATCCCGCAAAGGAATTGTCTGATTTACAGAAAGAGAAACCAACGGCATTGATTTCATATTCTGCGTACCCTGCGCCATATAAGGCTGTAGCGCCGGTATGGAAGAAGAGTTATAGCTTGCGTCTTTATTAACTTCAGGAAGACGAGGCGCTAATCCATCACGAAAATCCTGCATTTCAAGATTTGCACCGCGATCCGGCTTAATCTGATTTTTTGCAAGATCACAAGCAGACAATGTGATTAACGTAAAAGCCAAAAAACACAAAAATGAAAGATAAAACACACCTGAAAATTTTGGCAATATTCTCTTTATCATTAATTTACCCCAAGAAATTTAAAAACAAAATTTAAAAACAAAACCTAAAAACAAGCAAGGTCAGCGCGAGAATAAACTTGCGAAGCTCAGTAGATCATACCCAAAAAAGTCAAGCAATAGTTGATCTCGTATTTACCGTATCATAAGGGGATAAATAACGGGGACATGATAATTTAATATGTCCCCAATTTTTGAAAAAACTATTAAATCACAGTTTGGTGAAATTCAGGAGGTTAAAAGGGGGATTTAATATCAGGTTTAGCAACAACATTTTCTTCGAAATCTGTTTTTTTAGCAAGACCAATGCCAAAACCAAGACCAATACTAGCACCAACAGCAAGAGCACCAACAGCACTAACAAAAGCACCACCAACAGGATAAGTATAAATCATATCAAGACCAACAGCAGTAACACCGGCACCAATAGCACCAACCTCAATAAAACGTTCTCGTAAACTAAAATCTTCATGTGTCATTAAATTTATCCTTAATTCATAACATAAATTATAATATAGTGATGTTATGTCAAATATATGGTGGTTTGTCAAGAAATAAATATGGAATACATAATAGGGATACATCGTCATTATACACGATTTATTAATGAGCGTGCAGGCCAGAGTAGGTATTTATGGCAGAAAATTATCCATGAAGTAGTACAAAGATGCATACAAGTCTGGGGTATGATCCTGTTTTATCACCATGTTTTTTAGAGGATTGTATTTCTGATTGGCGAACTTATTTGCAAGAAGGGCAAAATACACATCAATATTCTATAAAAGAATCTGTTATTTCATCGCATCTAATGAGCGGGGACATATTATTTTAATGTATCCCCGTTTATTTAAGACAAATTGCTTTGCGTTTGACCAAGCATTACCATATTATAATTTATGTTATGAATTAAGGATAAATTTAATGGCATACGAAGATAAAGATTTTTCAGAGAGACGTCGAGCTCACATTATTGATATTTTTAGTATTGCTGCTCTTGCCGGTGCTTATCTTGCTCCTCCTGAGCCTGATTATATTAGTGATCTTTTTCTTATTTATAGTATTAATGGTCTTGTTATAAAAACACTTTTTTTACGTATTGCTGATTCATGTGCTGCTGACACTGAACACGACCTCACCCCCCCCCTCCTTCTAAAGACCTTGAAATGTAACTAAATAGCTTTTTCAAAAATTGAGCAAAGATTTAAGGACACATAAACTAATATGTCCCTGTTATATATCCCCTACCATATTATTAACGAAGATTTGCCAATCGCTCAAAAATAGAATCTCGCGGAATAGAACGACTTCCACCATAAATTGTGTCAACTTCCAGTGCTTGTTCATAATAGCGAATTGCTTCTTTTTTATTTCCAGCCTTATCTGCAATAACCGCAATATTAAAGATATGACCTGCATTGTTTGGCTCCATACTAGATGCAATACCAAGATATTGAAGTGCCTCATTGTAACGACCAAGATTAGCTTGAACAACGGCAATCTGAGCAACAACACCAACATGATAAGAATTGCCTTCCCTGATATCCAAAAGTCGCTGTAAAGCCACAGCAGGATAACGCTGTCCAATCAAACCCAACATATTAACTTTTGCATTAATATTTTCCGGAGATCGAGCCAAAAGCTCTTCATAAACAAAGACTGCCTCTTCATCACGATTAAGCTTTTGAAGTGCCATTGCACGCCCCATAACCACATTAAGATCATGTTTGTTTTCTTGATAAAGATTATTATACATATCTAAAGCTGCAGCATAACGACCAAGCTTCATTGCTCGCTCGGCTGCCACCAGAGAAGCTTTTTTACTTCCAGCTTCATAACTTTTCTTTACAACAATCAACTTTAAACCCGGTTGAAGGCTTGGATTAACCTTTCTAGGCCCACTTTTAACTCCCATCTCACCTGTAGGAATAAGACTTTCAGCATCAAAGAAAATATTCTCATCTACCTCATCTTTTTCTGGAAGAGCAGGAATTGCCGCCAATGAATCAACAGAAGATACAGGCTGCTCATTAACTTTATCTATAACCTGTATAAATGGCTGATCTACAGAAGTCTCCGGACTGAAGAGTTTATCCATTTCAGGAACAGGAACGTTTTCCTCTCCCGTCAAAAAACCTAAATCACCTGTATCTTGAGCAAAAGAAACAGGAATAAACATCAAAACCGCGACAAACAAAATAGATAAAAAACCATGCATACGCAATAAACAATAAGGTAACATTATAGAACCCTTTTAATTAGGCGCCATTGTGGGACATTTTATAGAAGCAGGTCAAGAATATAAGAAAAAATACTAAACTATTGATGGTAGTAATATCATGCTGCTTTGTCTTTTTCAATAAAATGTAAAAATGCGCGCTCAAGATTTCTTTCATTAGTACGGTTTTTTAATTCATCGGGAGCGCCGACAAAACAAAGTCTACCATCATGTAAAACGGCAACACGATCGCAAATTTCATCCATATCCGACAAAATATGAGAGCTCATAAATATTGTCTGGTCATGAGATTTACATGAAGAAAGCACATCTTTAACCCGAGTTCTTGCAAGAGGATCAAGTCCGCTCATTGGCTCATCTAGAATCATTAAATCACAATTTGTCAAAATTGTACCAAGCAAGCCTAACTTCTGACGCATACCTTTTGAATAAGTTTGAACACGCTTTCCAAGAGCCGTAGAATCAAGTGCTAAATCCTCTGATGCTTTTATCACTTTTTCCTCACAAAAAACCTGCCCATATAAACGTAAAGAAAAACGTAAAAACTCAATACCTGTTAAAAACCACGGAGGTTCAAAACGTTCCGGTAAAAAAGCCATATGTGTCTTACTTTCTTTATGATCGCAAGCCTCGCCAAATATTCTAACCTTTCCTTTTTCATATGTTTTTAAACCAACAATAGATTTAATAAGCGTTGTTTTTCCAGCTCCGTTCAAGCCAATCAATCCAAAAAACTCACCTTTTTTAATATTTAAGTTAATATCATGGATGACCGAAACCCCACCATACGACATAGTGACATTCTCAATAACAAGTATTTCATCTTGGGTATTCATAGAAATATAAACTCTTAACTCTTTAGTATTAGGGAAACTCCCATCATACAACACTATCCGGGAAGAAAAATTCTGGTATCAACATTAAAACGCTGATGCGATCTTAATCGAATTGGGAAAATCTGATTACTCCACTCATCAAACCATTTCAACTCAATGTATTCATCATAAACAGAAATATCAATCACCTCTTTAGGAATTGCTTTTGGTGTCACTCTTTTTCCATTCAGCCAAATTGTCCAATCTTCTTTTGAAACAAAAACAATACCACCCAAGCTAATATCACGCTCTTCTGAAGGAGGCCTAACTTTCAACCCATCAGGATTATTTAAACTATTTGATAATTCATCATCTGTAGGTGCGCGAACCAATCCTCTGGAACGCCGGGCATCTTTAATGGCCGTACGTTCCCAAAATGTAAAAACAACCGAACTCATATCATTAGGATGAACATCTTTAGATTTAGCTTGTGGTGCTAATATCTCAGAAGAAACTGCCAGTGCATAACTGCTATAAATAACAAAGGAAAGTGAAATTAAAGCTAAAAGTATAAACCTCATAAACTCCCCTCCACTTTTTTTATAATATCTTTTTCAGGAATCATCGTTCTCCAGATCATTTCTATATTTGCAGCTACAAGCTCTGGATTTTTACCGCCGGCTATACCTCTTAAAACAGCACCCGTTACATCACCTTTTCTCTCAATATTTACATATTCAATTGTAATGTGTCCGGGGAAAAACTTTTCTACTAAATAAATATAACGAAACACATCCACATCATCAAAAGCGTCAATTTCAACCAAAATAGGACTTCTAAGAATTTTATGAAAAGCTTTTCCTGCTTCGTCATTATCTTCAATAGTACCGCCCTGCATACTTGCAACTGACCTTATAACACCAGCCTCTTTACCAATTTTTGCAAAAAGTTGTTCAGCCAAGCGCCGATCCTGAGTTCCTAAAAAACCTTCTTTTTTCAATGCATCAAACTGATCTTGCTGCATTTCTAATTGATCAAACTCAATTTGCAAACGGATAACATCTGATTGCACACCGGAATTTTTACCGCGTATAACCTGTAACTCTCTTTCTTTATTAGCTTTCTCCGGATCAATATATACATAAACCACAGCAGCAAGAACAATATTTGCAACCAGTAAAATCACAATAATCAAAATACGCTTTATGCCTAAAACCTTAATCATCGCACATTCCCCCCCTTATTAACTGGAGGCCCTTTAATAACAAGCTCTGCGATAAAATCCTGTTTAACATTTTGATTATCCGATGCACCGGTTTCAACAACAATTTCCTCAACATACTCATAATCTTTCAAGAATTTTGTTACCTTAATCTCATGATTTGAAAGAAGCATTTCCAAGCGTTTTTTTAGATCTTTTACTTCCTGATTGCCTTTATCAATATTTGTTGTACTTGGATAAATCATCTTCATAGTTACCTGAAATAAAGAAGTTCCCTCTGTCTTTTTTCTACCACCAAACGACATCTTCATAAGATTATTCAAAGGCACGTAACTAGGACGCTCTATTTCTATCTTATCAACACGCAAATCTTTCCCCAAAGCAGTGCCAATGGCATTTAGCAAGCTCAATGAATGTATCTGATTATTCTCCAACATCTCATGAACAGCAATAGAGCTTTGCACAAGCCTTACATCAAAACCCAAAGCCTCTTTACGCTGAACCTCTTTTTGATATTGAACTTTAAGCTGCGCTTGCCGTTCCTTGGCATCATTAAACTCAGATGATGCTGTTAACAAAGCTCCATACTTACCGGCAATTTGATAACTGAAAAATAATACACTACATAACATAACAAGAGAAAACAGCAGCGCAACCTGACGCGGTTTTGAGACCTGATCTATTTGTATTGCTTTCATCGGCAATATAAATTTTGTCTTACGACCTGCCCACGCTATATGCAAAGAATCTGCAAAATGTAAATCTTCTTGTCGCCCTAAATGAACCCCAAGAATACGCGCAGCCTCAGTCACCGTTAAAACATTAACCGCACAATCTTCCTCTACGAAGCTTTCAAATAATTTTCCCGGCTCTGAATTTGCAATCAATATAACATCAAGGCCATCTTCAGATTGATATCCAAAACGCGCCAAATAACTCATCGTTGACTGAAACTCATTATGAACTTCTTTAGACCATATTTCAGCATCCTTATCACTCTCAACAACCGGAGTCATTCTTGTCAGAGCAAGTTCACCATTTTTTGTGACAATCTGTCGAAGTCCGCCATCTTTATGCTGCCCCATAAAAACAGACCATTGTGCTCTTTTACGACCCTTTGACATTTTTGCAGAAAGAGTTTTAACCATATCCGAAGATTCAATCGGCAATAAACAAAAACCTGCGACTGAAACTAAAGAATCCTTAATCGCATCTATTGTTTTTACAAACTGGTTTGATCCGGGAATAGCGGCAAAAATATGAATCTCTGCTGCCGATGAAGTCTCTGTCTTTTGAATCTTTTCTTTTAATGGATATGATGCACGCACCGGATAGTTAGGAAAAGCTACATGAAGCTTTCTTTTAATCATATTAGCTTTATCAAGCGTACCAACTCCACTACGGATAATACGCTCTTTACGATAATGCTGTTCAACCATATCATTGAGAATAAGAACAGGTTTATTCCCGCATTCTTTTATAATGA
This sequence comes from Alphaproteobacteria bacterium, assembly GCA_023140215.1. GTDB lineage: Bacteria > Pseudomonadota > Alphaproteobacteria > Micavibrionales > Micavibrionaceae > JAJRYK01. Next base: position 12,970 of record JAGLMC010000047.1, on the reverse strand, counting down.
TACTAGCTACATTTTTCTCAAAGTTATCAGCCTCCCATGAAACAACATCAATAAGAAGTACACCCTTAACACCTGTAGCATATATATAAAGTGCCTCGTCTGAAACGAGTAGAACCGTACGATTTGGAATAAAAAATGAAACTACCATAATAAAATAAGCCTAAATATCAATCGTCTCCAACATAGCATAAATTGGACCAAAGACTGCAACCGCAATCCATAATATCACAATTCCAAGCACACCGGTAAGTGCCGGCTCGATCATTGTAATCAGTCCTTGAACAGCTTCGTCAACATCTTTAGTATAAAACTCTGCAACCTGATCTAAAACAGGGGTTAAGTTCCCTGATTCCTCACCAATTTTTATCATACGCACAACCAGACTTGGAAACTCACCGCAAGCATTGAAAGCTTCAGAAAGAGAACTTCCAGACTGAACATACTTCTCAACAGCCTCTAACGCTTCCAACATAGCTTTATTTGTAACAGTATCTCTTGAGGCTCTTAACGCTCCTATTACATCAATACCACTGGCAAATAATGCACCAAATGTCTGTGCATAACGTGCAATAGTTATTTTTCTAATCAACGAACCGGCAATAGGCATAGATAACATTATCGCATCAATTCGATACGCCAGATCATCCGAAGACTTTCTAAGAATCTTGAGTGTTATTATAAATAAAATGGGGAATGATAAAACAAGTAAACCTCCCGGAACACCAAACCCGAATATATGAAACAAAGGATTAGCAAAAAACTCAGACGTTGCAACCAGTGAAGTTGTGAAAATATTTAACTCCTGATCCAGATTGTCCAGAAATCCAACAATCTGCGGAACAACATATCCCATCATTACAACAACCACGAGCAAAACAACAATAGTTACAATAATTGGATATGTCGTTGCCTTTTTGACCTTTGAACGCATATCATCAACCCATTTCAAATACTTGATGAGTTGTCTATATACAGAAGAAAGATCACCGGTATCCTCACCGGCCTTTATTAAAGAAATATATAAATTATGAAAAATCTTTGGGTGCAGAGCCATGGATTCTGACAAAGCCCCACCATCGGAAACATCTCGATAAATCTCTGTTAAAATATCGCGCAAACGATCATTTCCAGTTGTATCGCGAATATCAGCCAACGCATCCAGTAAAGGCACTCCGGCACTTTGCATTTGTTCCAAATTAACAAAAAGCTGAATAAGATCTCGAGTCTGAACTTTTTGTAAACAGATTCCACTCAAAGCACCACGTTTGTTAGCTCCCACCACAGAACAATCAACAAGCTCAAGCCCTGCTGTTTGCAATTGATTATATAAATCAACCTCACTGCCGGCAGAAACCATACCGCGAATAGGTCTACCTCTTTCATTTACTGCTTTATACTTGTAGCGCTTTATTGTCTTAAGCTCCGCCCTTAATAATATTTATGATTATCTGTTGATATCAACAACCTTGGAAAGTGCATGAATATCTGTAATTCCTTCAAGAATCTTTAGAATGCCATCCTCTTTCATACTTTTGAAGCCTTTTTTCACAGCCAACGCTTTAAGTTCAGCTTTAGACTCCCCTCGCGCAAGAATTTCATCCATTTCTTCATCAAATAACAAAATCTCTACAATAGCTGTACGCCCTTTATAACCATTTCCTGAACACGCATCACACCCACCCTGTTTAGCTTTAAATATCAAAGGAGCATTTTCAACATCCACACCAAGCAATTTACACTCACGTTCATCAGGCTTATATTCAATCTTGCAAGATTCACATAAACGACGTGTCAAACGCTGTGCGAAAACTGAAACTATAGCTCCCGCGACCATACCGGGCTTTAATCCCAAATCAAAAAGTCTCGGAATAGCTCCAAAAGAATCATTCGTATGCAATGTTGTGTAAACCTGATGTCCGGTCATAGCTGCCTTGAGCGCCATTTCGGCTGTTGTCTTATCACGAATCTCACCAATAAAGATAATATCCGGATCTTGTCTAAGAAGAGCCTTAATTCCATCAGCAAAATCAAGTACGCCTTCACGAACATGCGTTTGACGAATCATAGGTAAAGAATATTCAACTGGATCTTCCAGCGTTTGAATATTAACTTCAACGTCATTAATCTCATTGAGCATAGAATAAAGCGAGGTTGTTTTACCACTACCGGTTGGCCCCGTCACAATGATAATCCCTTCAGGTTTAGACTGCGAAATCTTGATTTTTTCCAAATTCAAGTCGCTAAAGCCCAAACCGGACATTGGCATAATACTTGAAGTTTGATCTAAAACACGTAATACAATATTCTCTCCATGCACTGTAGGCAATGCCGAGACTCTAAAATCAGCCTCACGTCCTCCAACATGCATACTAAAGCGACCATCTTGCGGACTTAGCTTATCTGCAATATTCATATTCGACATAATCTTTATACGCTGAGAAACTCCATTCCAGTGCTGTTTATGCAAGATTTGAGCTGTATAAAGCACACCATCATTACGATAGCGCAAACGGATAAAATTTTCCTCCGGCTCAAAATGCAAATCGGAAATTCCAAGTTTAACAGCATCAAAAACCAACGCATTAACAAGACGAACAATAGGATGAGATAAAGCTTCTTTTTCATCCAAACTAGCAACATCTACCTGTTCTTCTCCCTCTTCCAACTCTTTTAGAATTGCAGTAATTGAACTCGCATAACCGTAAGCTGCATCAATAGCCTCTGATAAAACCATCGCCGTTGTAACCAAAGGCTTAACCTGCGTTCCTTTTGGAACATATCGTCGCAACGTATCCATTGCGACCACATCATAAGGATCAACCATTGCTACAAAAATTTCATTATCAATCATAGAAATCGGCAATATCCCATACTTTTGAGCATCTTTCTTTTCAATTAAGGCTAAAGCATCACCGTCAACTATTGTATTTTTAGGATCAAAAAGATCAAACCCTGATGTATCCGCTAAAAATTCTATTAAATCCTCTTCCTGAATAAAACCAAATTCAACAAGGATTTTCCCCAGCATTTTTCCGGAAATCTTTTTCTCTTGTATAGCCACATTGAGCTGATCTTCTGTAATCAACCCCATATCAACAAGACGATCACCCATACGACCCTTTATACGACTAGAACCCTCACAGCTATCTTCTTGTTGTTTGGTTACTCCTGTAGAATATGACTTTAAATCACGGCTTGTGCGCTGCTGTGACCCAACATAACGTGCCGGTAACTGCTGCTCACCCTCCGCTACATCTTTATTTTTTTCTTTATCTTCTTTAGATTTTTCTTCTTTAGATGAGTGAGTATCCTCAAATGAAGGCTCGGCAATAAGATCATCAAGCCCTCCAGAAACACCAGTGACATTATCGCCAGTGGCAGTGGCAGTAGCATTATCAATTGTCAAATCTTCAAAAGTCTCAAAAGATCCAATGGATGAATCATCTTTATCATCATCAAGAATCTCAAGACCATCAGAATCATCATCTTCAATTTCCAAATTCAACTCTGAAGTTTGTTTATCTGTTTTATTTTTATCGTAAATCATGCGAACCACATGTATGTTTTTTGAATTAACCAAACGTTGTATTTTATTTCTACAGCATAAAGGTTAACAAATTGATTACAATAAATTATCCATAATCCTGCACCAACGCACATAGAACGGTCAATATATCACATTTACGATTATTCTTCTAAACTAACAACTCTATATTGCCAATCCAGAGCCTTATTTGAAATCAGATACCGTTAAACAGCAACTGCAAATTTTGCATCTTTACGAGGCCAGCTAGAAAACTTCATCACTGATTCCGGTACATCACAAATCGTAGCAGCAATGCGGGCAGCAACCAGATATGGATCTGCATTAGCTCCAGGACGACGATCTTCAAAGTAACCATACCCTTTTTGCACAACCGGCTTTGGAATACGGATTGAACATCCACGGTCAGCTTTACCAACCTTAAATGTATTGATATCACATGTTTCATGTGCGCCAGTCAGACGATCACCAAGATCGGAACCGTAAAGAGCAATATGCTCTACATGTTTTTCAGCAAGCTTTTTCATTGCTTCATCAATCGCTGCCATACCTTTTGACTTATCACGTGTATTTTTTGTTGATATATTTGTGTGCATACCGGCACCATTCCAGTCACCCTTAACCGGTTTATTATCAAGAGATACAGTAATGCCAAATTCTTCACCAATACGATATAGTAACCAACGTGAAATCCACATATGATCGCTAACCGTAAGCAAATCGGCAGTCTCGCTTCCGTCCCCACGATAACCAATTTGAAACTCCCACTGACCCGGCATTACTTCCGCATTAATACCATAAAACATAATATTCGTACTAAGACAAAACTCTGCATGTGCTTCAGCAACTTCACGACCAAAAATCTCTTCCGAACCTACACCACAATAATATGGGCCTTGTGGCCCCGGATAACCATGAGACGGCCAACCAAGCGGTGTGCGATCCTTGAATAAAGTATATTCTTGCTCAAAACCAACCCATATTTCATGCTCTGATGCTCCAGCATCAAGCACATCACGAAGCTGAGCGCGTGAATTAGATTCATGCGGCGTTCCATCCGGATTAAACACTTCGCACATAACCAAAAAATTACCTTCACCACGAATAGGATCACTTATAAAAGATACAGGTTTTAAAATACAATCTGAATCTCTTCCTTCAGCTTGATTTGTAGAAGAGCCATCAAAATTCCACTCTGGAAAATCCTCAATAGATGGATTAGAATCAATGTTAACAACCTTCGCTTTTGAACGTAAATAGCGCGTAGGAACAGCACCATCCAACCAGATGTATTCTGCAAGTGTAAATTTAGACATAAAATCTCCTTATTAAGATATACTTTTAAATAGCAGATAGAGTACTTAATAGGAAGTTTACCTAATATTTGCAAGTATTATCAGAATATTGTTATTTTAATATCTAAATAGCTTAATATCTAAACAGCATTGATTTTATCAGTAAAATTATCAACTTTTTCCTTTAAGTGATTTATTTGACCACTTAAACTATCTGAAGATTCCAATACTTCACTGGCAGCAACTTCTGTATCTTGAGCAATTTTATTAACAGATTCTATTTGTTGTCCAAGTTCTTGCATTGCAGAAGATGAAAGTTGTGTACTTTGTGAAATATTTTCAGTAGCCACATTTTGCTCTTCTATTGCAGCAGCAATAGAAGCAGCCGTTTGACCAATAGTTTTTATCTCAGTTTCAATATTTTTTATAGCATCAACAGCACTTCGTGTTTCCTCTTGAACCGTATTCACCTGTTTTGCAATTTGCTCTGTTGCATTTGACGTTTCTTGCGCCAGAGATTTAACCTCATTTGCAACAACAGCAAACCCTTTACCGGCATCACCGGCTCTTGCTGATTCAATAGTAGCGTTTAATGCAAGAAGATTAGTTTGTTCTGCAATACCTTGAATAAGTTTTACAACATTATCAATTTCTTCAGAAGCTACTAAAAGCTGCTCTATTTGATTAGATGCATCATTTGCATTTTCAACTGCAGAATTTGTTGATTGGCTTGTATTATTTACCTGCATAGAAAGTTCTTTTATAGATACAAGCAATTCTTTAGCTGCATTATCAACTGAACCAATATTTTCATTTGTTGATTTGGAAGAGTTATACATAACTTCAGATTTTGATATGGTTTCTTTCGAAATATCAGACATGGATTTAGCAGTCGTATCAAGCTGTGATGTTGCCGTTGATAATACTTGAAGTATTTCCAAAACATCTTTCTCAAAATCAGCCATTATAGCTTCTCGTTTTTTAGCTCTCTCCAAACTTTCTTGTTGTCGCTGCCCTTGTTCTTTTGTTAATTGATCGGCTGTCATGCGATTCTTTTTGAAAACTTCAATGGATTTTGCCATCTCACCTATTTCATCACCGCGATTGGTATCTGTAACTTCAAAGCTTGTATCTCCATCGGCAGCTTGACGTATAAAATTACTTATACGTAAAAGCGGAGATATAATATTTTTCCGCATATAGGTTAAAATAATTCCCAAAAGGACAAATATAACCGTCACAATAGCAATTACCATTACTCTAAGCTTTTGTACGCTTGCCTGTTCTCTTACAGTAATATCACCCACGGCAATTAACGTTCCAACGTTTCTTCCTGAAAAACCTTTAAGTGCAAAACGTCCTACACAAAATATTTTTTCTTTAAACGATCTTTTACTATAATCCTCAGATGTTGCCAGAACTGTATCTAATATTTCCTGATCTTCAAATGTTGACGTTATAACATCTCCGGAATCACTTATAATGATGATATCTTGTTCTGTTATTTTTTTAAGTAATTTTGTTGCATCATCAAGCTTTTTTTCAAAAACAGTAACACCCACAAGATCCGACCTATCATAAATCGGAAATGCTCTACTTATAACTAACCTATTATCACTAGTTTTATAAATACCGTTTACAACTTTTTTCTTTTCCAAAACAAGATTAACAATTTCCGGAGTTGTTTTAATGCCTTCTACAGCACTAAATACAAACCCACCTTTTGAATTTGTTAAAATAAGATTATCTAAAACACCGGTACTACTAAGACGAACAAATATAGGAATCGCCTCATGTTTTATCCCTTTTAAATCATTACGAAAAAGCTTCATTCGTAAACTGGAATTTCGTTTAACATCACTAACACCGGCAAATAACTTGGTCTCCTGTTCCTGAAGAACAGAAGACCAAATATTTTGTGATAATTTGGCATTTAATTCTTTGTATGCTTCGTCTTTTTCATTGATAATTAAAGAAACAGACACAACAACAACAATTCCAAAAGCTATAAATCCCAACAAAAAGTTAAGCAATATCTTCGTACTAATTGAAAATCTCATGAATTATACACCATATTATATTTTGAAATAATTAACTACTCAACATCATGCCCGGCTTCTGCCCATGCAGGAACTCCAGTACGATAATAATAAACATCAGTCCATCCCCATTCCAATGCTAAAGCTGCGCACCAAGGTGCTCTATCACACTTAATCCCGTTGCAATAACATACAACCGCTTCATCTTTTGCAGCAACTTCTGCAAGAGATTCTTCCGTAAGAGGTTGATTTTCTTTGCCTGGTTCATAAGGCAAATGTACCGCACCTGGAATGCGTCCGGATTCAAAAGCTGTTTCAGAACGTGTATCTATAAATACAGCACGATTTTCCCAAAGCTCGTAAGCTTTAACTGTATCAACAAGCTCTACTCCATCTACTTCTTCCGGAGATATATAATCATCATTACAATATCTTGCATCCAGATCTATGGCGTAAGAAGTAAAAGACGTAATACTAATTGCTAAAAATAGCGAAAAAGCAAACAATGCATATTTAATTTTCATTTTAAAATACCTCATATTTTTGTTTAAAGAAATTAAGTTATAATCATCAAAAACTCTTGTTTACACAGTCATTTCATATATCATGAACGAACTTTATGATCTATCACAAACAAGCTTTATAATCGTTATTGCCATATCACTATATTCACACTTTATGAAAGAATCGTATTATTTATAGTTTACCCTAAATGCGTAACACATAATACAACAAAAATAATACAACAAAGAGAAATTAGAGATTTTTAATGCCGGAAAATAAATACACAAATGACGGAATAGAAATACACGCGAAAAGTGATTTTGAATTCATGCGAAAAGCCGGAAAGCTAGCTGCTGAAACTCTGGACATGATAACTGAACATATCACACCGGGAATCACGACAGAAGCTCTCGACAAACTATGCTATGACTTTATCATAAAGAATAAAGCTATCCCCGCGCCTTTAAACTACAAAGGATTCCCCAAATCCATATGTACATCTATAAATCATGTTGTATGTCACGGCATTCCCGAAGAACGAAAACTGCGAGAAGGAGATATATTAAATATTGATGTCACAGTTATTCTTGATGGATGGCATGGAGACACCAGCAGAATGTTTTTCGTTGGTAATAAAATTCCAATTAAAGCAAAACGTCTATGCGACGTAACCTATGAATGTCTTATGGCCGGAATCGAAACAGTTAAACCCGGTGCGACACTTGGCGATATTGGACATGCCATTCAAACCATAGCTGAAAAAAACCGATTTTCAGTTGTACGTGATTTTTGCGGACACGGATTAGGAAAAGTATTCCACTGCCCTCCATCCATCATGCATGCAGGAAACGCAGGCGAGGGCATCGTACTTGAGCCGGGCATGTTCTTCACCATTGAACCTATGATTAACGCAGGAAAATACCAAACAAAAATCCTTAACGATGGATGGACGGCGGTTACACGAGATCGAACACTTTCCGCTCAATATGAGCATTCTTTAGCCGTCACTGAAAATGGCTTTGAAATCTTTACACTTTCCCCTAAAGGCTTTACAAAACCACCCTATGACAACTAACGCAATGCTAAAAAAAGATGTACCGCACTATCATGGCCACCGTGACCGTCTGCGCCATCGCTTTGTAAAAAACGGAGCAAATGCTTTACAGGATTATGAATTACTTGAACTAATCTTATTCAGCTCAATTCCGCGCCGTGATGTAAAACCGCTAGCTAAAACTCTTCTAACAACTTTTGGATCTCTGCCCGAACTCCTCGCCGCACCAATAAATCAAATCACAAAAATAAAAGGTATTAGTGAAAATACCGCAATCACACTAAAGACAATCTCAGCCACAGCAACGCGCATGATGAAACAAGAACTCATGCAAAAACCAATCCTTAATAATTGGACACGGCTCATGGATTACTGTCAGGCCACAATGGCACTTGAAAAAAAGGAACATTTTCGAATTCTCTTTCTAAATAAAAAAAATGAGATGATTGCAGATGAAATTCAAAATTCCGGCACAGTTGACCATACACCGGCCTATCCTCGTGAAATCATGAAACGCGCTTTGGAGCTGGAAGCAACAGCAATGATCCTGCTCCACAATCACCCAAGCGGTGATCCAAAACCATCACAAGCAGATATTGATATGACTCATTCCATCATCCAATCGGCAGAGCCATTTAACATCAAAATCCATGACCATATTGTTATCTCACACAATGGCTATGTCAGTTTTAAAAATATGGGTCTGATTTAATGAAAAAACAAAATACATTATTAACAACATTAACATTAACAACGCTCTCCATTTTTTATATATTACTTATAACTTCCTGTTCTCCAATGCACTCTTGCATAAAAAAACTCCATACAATCCGCGCAAAATTGCTACCGACAGTTAATCAAAAAATTATAGAGGCACAACTAAAGCCGGGTGCGCCCGGATTTATTCGCATATTTAAAGAAGAAGCAATACTTGAATTTTGGCTATTCAACAGTAACAGCAATAAATACCAACTCTATAAAACATATCCTGTTTGCAATTATTCCGGAACTCTTGGTTCAAAATTACGAGAAGGCGACATGCAATCTCCAGAAGGATTTTATGACATAATCGAAGATAGGCTATGGCCTGGCAGCAAATATAATCTTGCCATGAATATCGGATTTCCAAACGCATATGATAAAGCTCATAAACGAACAGGAACAAATCTAATGATTCATGGCGGATGCGAATCCGAAGGATGTTATGCTATGACTGACAGAGGAATTGAAGAAATTTATCTCCTTGTTGAACAAAGCCTTTCAAACGGGCAACACTCCATTCCAGTCCACATCTTCCCTTTTCATATGAACAATAAAAACATAAAACGCCATAAACTAAAGGGATGGCTTCCATTCTGGCTTTCCCTAAAAAAGGGATATGAAATATTTGAACACACACACATACCACCACATGTATCAGTTGAAAATGATCGCTACATCTTTCAAAAACAAAGCAATATACATAAAGGGAAAATTTAAAAAACTCATTCCATACAAAAAGAAAATCGTCTATAACTCCTTCAAAACATATAACAAAGGTCTCACAGAATGATCCCAAGATATTCACGCAAAGAAATGGCCTCGATATTCGAACCGGAAAACAAGTTTAAAATCTGGCTGGAAATAGAAACACTTGCTCTTGAAAAAATGGCACAGCTAGACATAGTACCGCAAAGCGCTGCAAGAACTTTACGTGAAAAAGGCGCTTTTGATATTGACCGGATTAATGAAATCGAGGCTGAAGTTAAACATGATGTTATTGCCTTCCTGACCTCCGTAGCAGAACATATCGGCGAGGATTCCAGATACGTCCATCAAGGCATGACCAGCTCTGACGTAGTTGACACTTGCTTTTCCGTACAGCTAAAACAAGCAGCAAATATCCTGATAAAAGATCTGGACAAAGTTCTAAACGCTCTTAAAAAAAGAGCTGAGGAACACCGTAATACACTTTGCATTGGTCGATCTCATGGAATCCACGGCGAGCCTACAACATTCGGCCTGAAGCTAGCTGGACATTATGCAGCATTCAAACGACACCGCGAACGGCTTGTACGAGCCAGAGAAGAAATCTCGATCTGCACAATTTCAGGCGCAGTCGGTACATACGCCACCATAAACCCGAGCGTTGAGGCACATGTTGCACAAGCCATGAGACTAAAACCCGAAACCGTTGCAACTCAGGTAATCCCACGCGACAGACATGCAACATTTTTCGTAACAATTGGCGTAATTGCCAGTTCAATTGAAAATCTTGCAATAGAAATACGTCACCTGCAACGCACTGAAGTACGGGAAGTCGAAGAATATTTCGACACCAAGCAAAAAGGCTCAAGTGCTATGCCACATAAACGCAATCCAATCGGTAGTGAAAACCTTACCGGACAAGCGCGCATAATTCGCGCAGCCGTTATCCCTGCACTAGAAAATGTAGCGTTATGGCATGAACGTGATATTTCACACTCTTCCGTAGAGCGCACAATCCTGCCAGATGCTTTAATATCAGCAGATTACGCACTTAACCGCCTTGCCGGTATCATAGATAAACTATTGGTTTATCCGGATACAATGATTGAAAATCTTGAAAAAATGAACGGACTGGTTTTTTCTCAAGCTGTTCTCCTTGCTCTTACACAAGCCGATATCAGCCGCGAGGATGCTTATCTAATTGTGCAACGAAACGCCATGAAAGTATGGGAAGAAAAAGGAAAAATGTCCTTCAAAGACGCTTTGCTTAGCGATAGCGATGTCACAGAAAAACTTGATAAAGGTAAACTGGAATCAATTTTCAACTATAAAAACTACACACAACACATCGATTCAATTTTACAAAGAGCGCTGAATTAAACTTATTGATTGAAAACAAAAAACTACCACCCACAATTACAATAAGATAAAAACATCAGCAATCTTGCAATTATTTACAAGCTGTGGCACGACTGCCATTATATAATGAACACGAAACAAAAAGGTATGAACATGTTAAAACGTATTATTTTAACCTTAGGGGGAATTCTTATAATGACAACAGCAACAGAAAGTAATGCGGACACCCCTGATCCGGAAAATACGCTCTACATGCGCCTATCCACCGGCGGTACGGTCACAATTGAAATGAAACCTGACCTTGCGCCCAAACACGTTGAACGCATTAAAGAACTTACACGAGAAGGCTTCTATGATGGAATCGTTTTCCACCGCGTTCTTGAAGACTTTATGGCACAAACAGGCGACCCAACAGGTACAGGAATGGGCGGATCTGACAAACCTGATCTTGAAGCTGAATTCTCAGACTACAATTACACACGCGGCACAGCCGGCATGGCACGTGTAAAAAACCCTAACAGCGCAAATTCACAATTCTTTTTCTGCTTTGATGACTGTAGATCACTTAACGGAAAATACACCGTTTGGGGACAGGTTTTAGACGGCATGAGCGAAATTGATAAACTTGCTAAAGGTGAACCACCTATAAATCCAGACAAAATCGAAAAAATGATTCTTGCCACAGATATAAAAACAATAAAAACAGAAACTAAAGCTGACCTGTCTGAAAAAATATCTGAAGAAACATCCGAGAAAATAAAAGACACAACTATAAAAGAATAAACTAAAAGGGCTGCGGTTAAAAATTTGTACAAGCTGCGGTTATTTTTTCACTGTTATTTTTTCAGAGCCTCATCGAAAAGCTGTTCCATTTTATCTTCCTGAATTTTAACAGCTTCGGGCTTTTCATTAGATAAATCTCTTGGAACAACCTTAACAATAGGTAATTTTAACTCACGCTCCGGCATCATTTTAGCCAAAACATAAGCAACACTGGTTCCTGCTGTGCGCTGATTTCCGTAAGGAAACATTTGATCCGTACGAATTTGATTAAACCCCTCACCACAAGCGCCAAGCATAAAAGGCGTAATTAAAATAAAATATTTAAATGAACGTAAAAACATAGAATTATCTCTCCAGAGATTTTGATGTAAAAAACTAAAAAAGAAAAAACAAAGAAAACGCGAGTGCGTACGCTAAGAATAAGACAAAATAAATTTAAAATCAATGAAGAAGACTTGTTCAACACACAATATATAGTATAATGCGTATCCAAGGAGCATTCTTCCATGAACAAAACACTACTGCATACACTTTGCACCCTTTCTATTTTAGCACATGCCTTTCCAGCCATAGCGGAAAATACAATAACTCCGGAATCTTTAGAGCTAAAAGTTAGCCGTATTGGCGATCTGGAAATGAGCTGCGGTGAACTTTCTCAAGAAGCCCTTCTTATGAAAGATATTGTTAATACAACTCAAGACATCAAAGATGAATCAGAACTACAAAAACACGGAATTACAGCCGCCGGAGCTGTAGGCTCGTTTCTAGTTGGAACTTTCACAGGAGGCATAGGACTCGCTGCCGCAGGATTCTTACTAGATCATAATGTTGATGGAAAATCAGAATACGCTGATTCAGTGCAAGACATAGCAGAACAACGCCGGACACTTATGCTGGGAATCCATCATGCAAAAGGCTGCTATGG
>JAGLMC010000046.1 GCA_023140215.1 Alphaproteobacteria bacterium | reverse complement strand
AGTGCTTTGAGGTATCTTTTGTTCATGCGTTTGTTCATGCGTTTGTTCAGGCGCGATAGGCTGAATTTCTGCTGATCTATTATACTTATCTGTTAATGAAATATCCGTTCCATTTTCTTTGAGTAGTGTTTTGAATTCAGTTTTCAGCTCTTCTGTATTTAGATGTTTATGGATATTAACCATCATTCCTTTGCTGCTATTTTCAATTATATTTGGATTTGCTTTTAGTAAGTCCATACTGGCTTTAGCCGTGATAGAGCCCATAATTCCATCAACCTTGCCACAATCAAATCCGGAGTTATTAAGGCTTATTTGCAGCTTCATGATTTCAAGGGAAGAGGGGGATGATAATCCAAGTGCATCTTGTAAAGATGTGAATGTATATTCCGGATTATTTAAAGAGCGAAGACCATGCATCATGCGAGAACCAATTATGGCATCTTTGTACATATGCGATTTATTACTGACATAAAGCCCGCTGCTCGATAGTTTTTCCTGAATATCATTAATATTTTGCTCAGAAAGATTACTCAGAGCAGCTTCATTAAGAGATCCGTTATTAAAGATATGATATTTATCGTGAAGATCGTTATACAAGCCACCAAAGTGACTATCGTCTGTTTTTACCACCATCGTTATACACCCTCGTTTTTTAAGCTTTTTGCTTATCGTTTTCTATATTGTACATCAGATGGCAACTTCAGTGCAAACTTGAGTGATTCTGGAAAATGTGAGGTTGTTTTTTAGTAGTTAGTTATGATAGTTGAGGACTAAGTTTTATAGGAATAACATTACTACTATTAGTTTTTTTTAATTTTTTTATATCTTCCGTAATATTAGCGGTTGTTTTATAATTTAACCATTCAGATATTTTTTTGTCTATGTTAGGCAAATATGAAAAGTCATCATCAGTAAGTACGCTGACCCGCCTGTTTCCTTTTTCGTTTTCATAAAACGAGACGCTTGAAAGAAGTACCTTATCCTTATCCTCATCCTCATCCTCGTGAATATCAATATCCCCTATTTTATCGACTAAACTATATCCAAGAGCTTCATATACATTGGGGGATTGTTCTATCTTGGTGTTATTTAAAAAAACAGTATCTTCATTTAGTAGCCATGAACGGCAAGTTTCTCGATAAAAAGTAGTGTCTTTTACTGTTGTTTTTAAATGGATAGGTGCGGTTGTTTTAATTTTTCTCTGTCCATTTTTGTTTTCAAGAAAATAAAATGTAATTGGATGCTTTTGATTTATATCAATATAGTGATCTGACTTAAATTTACCAACTACTGAAAACGGCGCAGGGTTAACCAAATTGCAAATGGAATTAAAGATCTGTTTTATTATTGATTCATCAGCCATTTGCAATTTTAACTTAGTGGGTTTTACTCTATATTTTCCCGCACTATAATTATTTAAAAATTAACGGCGGATACCAAGACTTTTAATAAGTTTTTGATAACGATCTTCATCTTTGCGCTTTACATAATCAAGCAGCTTGCGACGATTGGCAACCATAGCCAAAAGGCCACGTCTGGAGTGAAAATCTTTTTTATGAATTTGCATGTGCTCTGAAAGCTCATTAATTCTGTTTGTAAGAATTGCAACTTGAACTTCCGGTGATCCTGTATCGCCTTTTTTAGTGGTATATTCTTTAATCACATCTTGTTTTTTTTCAGCAGTAATCGACATCGTTTTCTCCTTTTTGTTTTTTTACACTAATAACTAGCGCAAAGAGTTATAAATTAAAGACTCGAACAGGTTTTATTTGAGCACCTTGAACATCAATTAGAGCAATGGGTTTGCCTTTACAGACAGCCAGAGCTTCTTGAATATTTTTATCACCCAATTCAATATCAACTAATCGTTGAAAGTCAGGTTTGGAAATAAAGGTGAGCATTTGCCCATTCATTAATAAGGCCATTTCATCTTCCTTGATGGCTAGAGCCGGGATGTCGTCCAGCACGGTCTCCAAGGGTAATATGGCCTCAAGCGCTGCAATATTGCTCATTTCTTCTAATTTGTCCAGAAAAATCGAATTTTCATCTGTGAATGAGCCCACTTTTTTACGGTGTAAAGAAGATATATAACCTACAGTATTTAGGTCTTTTGCTAAATCCCTAGCCAGTGAGCGGACATATGTGCCTTTGCCACATGTCATAATTAGGTCTGCTTCATTTTCACGGCATTGAGTAAGAGTAATATTATCAATATAAACTTCGCGTGGTTTAAGCTCAACATTTTCACCCTTGCGTGCTAGGTCATAAGCTCGTTTCCCATCAATTTTGATAGCTGAAAATTTTGGCGGAATTTGCTTGATATGCCCTGTATATTTCAGTAGAGCATTTTTGATTTCATCATTGGATGGGCGAATATCGGAAGTCTTGATGATATCACCTTCGGAGTCATCTGTATCTCGTTGTTCACCCCATGTGATTGTAAAGCTGTAGGTTTTAAGCTTGTCTTGTACATACATGATTGTCTTAGTAGCTTCACCAAGTGCAATCGGCAGGATACCTGTAGCAAGCGGATCAAGAGTTCCGGCATGTCCGGCCTTTTGTGCATTCATAATTCTACGAACTTTTGCCATGGCTTGAGTGGATGTAAGTCCAACCGGTTTATCAAGATTAACCCAACCGTTGATTTTATCGCCCTTACGTTTGCGAGCCATTTATTTTTCCTCGGATGATTTAGTATCATCTGGGATATGAATATCACGAAGCAATTCGTCAATACGGCTGGCATTAGCAAAGCTATCGTCTTTAACAAAACGAACTTTTGGTGTAAATTTTAGGTTTGAGTGCTTGTTAATGTCTTTTTGAAAAATGTGTGCATCACTGTTTAGCGCATTAATGATTTCATCCATGTTTTTTCCACCAAGAGAATAAACAAAAATAGTTGCATTTTTTAGATCTGGACTAGGGCGCACTTCAGAAATTGTGATTTGTCCGGTATTAAGTAATGCTTCATGGTGAAAGTGTCCTTTTTGCATTGTTTTAGCAACAATATGCCTGATAAGTTCACCTGCGCGGAGTTGTCTTTGTGAAGGTTCTAAATGTTTATGATGCTTCATTTTTATTTACCGCGTACAACTCGAAAGCTGAAAAATACAATGATACTAAAGATTAATTAACTTTACGTTCTTCTTCAATGACTTCAAAGCATTCAATAACATCGCCTTCTTTAATATCGTCATAGGTTTCAAATGCCATTCCGCATTCATTGCCTTCTTTGACTTCTTTTACTTCATCTTGATGGCGTTTTAATGTTTTGAGCATACCTTCATGTATAACAATATCATCGCGTAATAATCGAACTTTTGCGCCACGTTTAACCGAGCCTGTTGTAATCATGCAGCCGGCAACTTTTCCAACTTTAGTAATGTTAAAGACTTGAAGGATTTCAGCATTGCCAAGATATTCTTCTCTTAGCGTTGGTGAAAGCATGCCTGTTAGAACTGCTTTTGCATCATCTATTACATTGTATATGACATTATAGTATCGAATATCGACACCGTTTTTTTGAGCCATATCACGAGCTTGTGCATTTGCTCTTACATTAAAACCAATAATAATTCCATTTGATGCTCCGGCAAGAGTAACATCGGATTCAGTAATCCCTCCAACTCCGGAATGAAGAACTTGCACAGCGATACCTTCATTTTCTTCAACCATCTTATTTAGTGAACCGATAATAGCTTCAACAGAGCCATGTACATCAGCCTTAATCAGTATAGGTAATGATATTGTTTCACCTGCTTCGCGTTTAGCGAGAATATCATCCATTGTTGTGCGACCCTTCACAGCAACGGCAGCTTGCATTTTGCGGCGAGTGTTTTTGCGATATTCGGCAATTTCTCGTGCTTTTGCTTCATCTTTAACAACATTGAACACATCACCTGCATTTGGAGAGCCATTCAATCCTAATACTTCTACAGGCATTCCCGGCGTAGCTTCTTTAATATTTTGTCCTTGATCGTTAATTAAAGCCCGAACTTTACCAAATTCAGAACCGGCTACAAAAATATCACCAATGCGCAGTGTTCCATTTTGCACAAGAACTGTTGCAACACAGCCACGACCTTTTTCAAGTTTGGATTCTATAATTGCAGCTTGAGCCGCGCGGTTTGGATTAGCTTTAATTTCAAGCATTTCAGCTTGTAGTAAAATTGCATTTTCAAGTTTGTCCAGATTTGTTTTTTTAATGGCAGAAACTTCAATACACTGAACATCACCGCTAAGCTCTTCAACAATAACCTCATGCTGAAGAAGTTCTGTTTTAACCCGTTGAGGGTCTGCTGCCGGTAGATCAATTTTATTAATGGCAATAATAATAGGAACTTCAGCAGCCTTAGCATGAGCAATAGCTTCAATTGTTTGCGGCATAATGCTGTCATCTGCTGCAACTACAATTACAACTACATCTGTTACATTTGCACCGCGAGAGCGCATTTCTGTAAAAGCAGAGTGACCGGGAGTATCAAGAAATGTAATTTTATCACCGGAAGTCATTGTGACCTGATATGCGCCAATATGCTGTGTAATTCCACCAGCCTCACCGGAAACAACACTAGTTTCACGAAGAGCATCCAGTAGGGACGTTTTTCCGTGATCGACATGTCCCATAATTGTAACAACCGGAGGGCGGGTTTGCAGGTCTTCAGAATTATCTTCTGTACCATCCAGCCCAATTTCAACGTCACCTTCTGTCACACGTACAATTTTATGACCAAATTCTTCAATAATAATTTCTGCCGTGTCTGCGTCAATTGTTTCATTGATGGTTGCCATAACGCCAAGTTTCATAAGGCTTTTTATAACATCACGTCCGGGCTCTGCCATTCGGTTGGATAGTTCATTAACTGTTATTGTTTCAGGTACGATAACATCACGGGAAAATTTTTGTACCGGTTCGTTGGATGCATTCTGTGCAGCCAGTCTTGCTTTTTCTCTAGCACGTTTTTGTGCAGCCAGACTTGGTGAACGATCTCGTGCGTAGTCTTCATTAAGTGCTTGAGTAATAGTAATACGTCCACCGCGTCTTGATTGTTCAACCTTTGGACGTTTTTTTATAGCTCGATCAGCTTCCGCTTTTTTCATACGGTCTCGATAGCTTTCTTTAGGCGTACTGTCCGAAAAACGGTCTTGTTTGTCTGTGACATCTTGTTGTAAAGGAGGAGCTGAGTCTTGATTCGCTTCAGTGACTTTGCGTTCTTCCTCTTCAATGCGCTTCATTTCTTCAAGTTCTTTATCACGCGCACTTTGTTCTATGGCTTTCTTTTCTTCTTGTTCTTCTTTCACACTTTCAATTGTATGACGTTTTGGTAATGTTGTTTTCTTGTTTGCACTATTTTGCATTGATTGACGAAGAGCCCGTGTGCGAGTTTCACGTTCACTAGATGTAAGAGTGGTATCATTTGTATCTGTGTCGGTTTTAATTTTTTCTGCCGTTGATCTCCGCCTTTTAACCTCAACAGCAACACTGTTGCTAATTGTGTTTTGGCGTGCAGTTGCACCACCTGTTTTAGGTTTCAGGCTTAAAGTTCCAAGTCCAAGGGTTTTTTTCTTGGGTTTTTCTTGGGTTTCTTTTTCTTTATTTTTTGTTTCGCTCATAAAATTTCCAAAAATATTGAGTGCGTTACGTATAAACTATTTTAGTTACATTTTACATTTTATATTTTAACTTTGATTATTGTCAGAGTCTTCCCCATTAGGAGGTTCGGATTCTGTCTTTTCAGTTTCAGCCTCTGCTTCTGTCTTTTCAGTTTCAGCCTCTGCTTCTGCTTTTTCTTTTGCAGCGTCTTCTTCTGCAAACCAGTGTGCACGTGCAGCCATGATAACTTCATTGGCTTCTCTATTGGTGAGTTGTTCTTTACCAAGAATTTCTACCAGTTCATCACCGGCCAGATCAGCAAGATCATCACGAGATTTTATTTTAGCTTCTCCAAGTTTAAGAATTTGGTTAGGAGTAAGATTTTCAAAATTCACAAGATCATCCTTAAGACCGAGTTCATCTTGTTTTTCTTTTAGCTCTTTAGTTTTAGCTTTCAGAAATTCTTTTGCTCTGTTTTGAAGCTCTATTGAAAGTTCTTCTTCGAAACCTTCAATTTGATTTAGTTCATCAATAGGAGTTTCAATAATTTCTTCAATTTTAGTGAAACCTTCAATAACAAGAAGATGTGCTATAACATCATCAACATCCATAGCTTCTATGAATAAAGAGGATCGTATTTTAAAGTCTTTTGCACGTCTTTCCGATTCTTCCGCTTCGGTCATAATGTCAATTTCCCAACCGGTTAAAATAGAGGCCAATCGTACATTTTGACCACGTCGTCCAATAGCTAAACTTAGTTGATCTTCCGGTACGACTACATCCATGCGCTTGGTGTCCTGATCTAAAACAACTTTTGAAACAGTTGCAGGTTGAAGTGCGTTTACTATAAAACTACCAATATCCTCAGACCACGGAACAATATCAATTTTTTCACCGGCAAGTTCGTTAACAACGGCTTGGACACGGCTTCCTCTCATACCAACACATGCACCAACAGGGTCAATGCCGCTATCATTAGAAAGTACAGCAATTTTCGCACGGCTGCCCGCATCACGTGCAACACCTTTAATCTCGATTATACCATCATAAATTTCAGGTACTTCTTGTGTGAAAAGTTTTGCCATAAATTCAGGATGACTTCTGGATAAAAATATCTGTGGGCCTCTTTGTTCTTCGCGTACTTCGTAAATAATAGCGCGTACACGTTCACCATTTTTAAGGTTTTCACGTGGTAAAGCTTCATCACGACGGAGCAGGGCTTCTGCGCGTCCCTGAATGTCAATTGTGGCATTACCATATTCAACACGTTTAACAACACCATTGATAATTTCACCAACTCTATCTTTAAATTCTTCATATTGGCGGGCGCGTTCGGCTTCGCGTACTTTTTGCATAATGACTTGTTTTGCAGTTTGAGCTGCAATACGGCCAAAATCCAGCGGAGGAAGTTCATCAATCAAAAATTCACCCGGTTTTGCGTCTGATTTAATTTTAACAGCTTGTTCAAGAGTAAGCTGAGAAACTTCATTTTCAATTTCGGCATCTTGTTCAAGCACTTCACGGTATCGTTTAAGCTCAATTATTCCAGTTCCGCGGTCAATCTGGGCGCGAATATCTTGATCATGTCCATATTTTGAACGTCCGGCTTTTTGAATAGCTTCTTCCATGGCTTCAATAACAATTTCACGGTCAATGTTTTTCTCGCGCGCAACATTTTCAGCGACTTGAATAAGTTCCATTTTAAAATTCCCCTTTTAAGAATTTGCAGTAGCTTTAATTAATTCATCAGTTAAAACAAGTTTGGCTTTGCTCAGAGCAGCAAAGGGTATTTCAATTTCTCCCTGATCAGTATCGAGCAAGACATTATTGTCTTTATTTATACCTTTAATAATACCTCTGAAACGTTTCTGACCTGTTTCTGTTGGCATTTGTGTTTCTAGTTTAGCTTCCAGTCCGGCATAGGATTCAAAATCGCTAGGTTTAACTAATGGTCGATCAATGCCGGGAGAGCTAATTTCTAATTTATATTTACCTTTAATAGGATCTTCGACATCCATAACAGTTGAGATAGCACGACTTAGTTTTGCGCAATCATTAACATCAAGGCTTTTTGTTGTTGTGTTTTCTGCCATAATTTGAACAGTTTGGCCATCTTCATTTCCTAGAATTTTAACGCAGATAAGCTCCAGTCCCAAATCTTTTGCAACAGGCTTTGAAATAGCGGTGATCTTACTTTCAATCGGTGTCATTCTCATTTAAAAACTCATTAAAAAAGGCGGGCTTCTTTATGAGCCCACCCAATAAATAACGTTAGGTTTGACAGGGTTTATATGCTTGTTTTGTTTAATTGGCAAGAGTTTTTTTAAAAATTAGAAAAGTTTGATTTCGTCCTTCTGAGCGACCTTTGAAAGCATAACGTGTTTCTATCCATTCTTTTGGTGGAGTTTTCCAATCATTAGCACTCATGGCAATCCATTCAAGTTCAGGATGTATAGAGCATTGTGTAACCATCCATTCAGCTAAATCATCAACATCTGTTGCTATGATTAGTTCTCCTCCATGCTTAAGGATGCGTACGAATTGATTAAGGTTTTCCTGATTAATAATTCTTCGTTTATGGTGGCGTTTTTTTGGCCAAGGGTCTGGATTGAGGATATAAATTTTATCAATGCAAGTATTACAAAGGGCATGAACTAATGTTAAAGCATCATCCATATGCACACGAATATTATCATGAGGTTTATCCTTAATATCTCGTAAAAATGTAGCCATACCATTTATAAACGGTTCAGCTCCAATAAATCCGATTTTAGGATATTTTTGGAGTAGGGTGCTTAGGTGTTCTCCGCTTCCAAAGCCAATTTCTAGTTGGTATTCAGTAAATAAGCTTTTAAAAAGAGAGGTTACGGTAAGCCTTCCATCTATTGATAGAGCATCATCAGGAACACAAAGCACAGGCAAAAGCGTATTGAATGCTTCTGCCTGAGATTTTCTTAATGGCCGGCTTTGCCGTCGGCCAAAAACTCTGCGTACAGGATTATCCGATGATTTTTTGCAGGTCATCAATTAAGTCAGTTTTTTCCCATGAAAAGCCACCATCACTATCAGGCGTACGGCCAAAATGACCATATGCTGATGTGCGCGCATAAATCGGGCGGTTAAGCTGTAGATGGTCACGAATTCCGCGAGGGCTAAGATCAACCAGTTGATTGATAGCATTAAGAATTACGGATTCAGGTGCTGTTCCGGTTCCATGTGTATTAATATAAAATCCGAGAGGTTTTGATACTCCAATTGCGTAAGCAAGCTGGATCGTGCAGCCGTCTGCATAACCTGCGGCAACAATATTTTTTGCCAGATATCGCGCTGCATAGGCTGCTGATCTGTCAACCTTTGTAGGGTCTTTTCCGGAAAAAGCTCCCCCACCATGAGGAGCAGCACCGCCATAGGTATCAACAATAATTTTGCGTCCTGTAAGTCCTGAATCACCAACAGGCCCTCCAATAACAAAACGTCCTGTTGGGTTGACATAAAATTCTTCTTCCGGAGGCATCCATCCGTCAGGAATAATTTTTTCAACATAAGGACGGATAAGTTCTTTAACATCATTTTGAGTTAAACTATCGGAATGTTGAGTTGAAACTACAATAGATGTAGCGCAAACAGGCTTGTCGTTTTTATATTTCAATGTAATTTGTGATTTTGAGTCAGGCTCAATCTTTCCTTTTAAATCACCGGATTTACGCGCTTGCGCCAGAGCTTCTAAAATAGCATGAGAATAGTGTATGGCAGCAGGCATAAGAACATCAGTTTCACGGCATGCATAACCGAACATAATTCCCTGATCTCCCGCACCTTCACTGGTATCAATTCCTGTTCCGGCATCAACTCCTTGTGCAATATCGGTAGATTGTTTGTGAAGCTTTATGTCTATATTTACAGTTTTCCAGTTAAAGCCTTCTTGTTCATATCCAATATCTTTAACGGCTTCCCGCGTGGCTTCTTCAATTTTATCTTCAGTGATACTATCAGAGCCTCGTGTTTCTCCGGCAATAACAATAGTGTTTGTAGTGACAAGTGTTTCAGCAGCAACGCGTGAAACAGGATCGTCTGCTAGAAATAAATCAACTACAGTATCAGAAATACGATCACAAACTTTGTCTGGATGACCTTCTGAAACAGATTCACTTGTAAAAATATAATCTTTAAGATCTGTAGAATTTTGTGAAACAGGATTAGTTAAAAGTTTCTCTACCAAATTTTTCTCTGCAAGAGTTGCCATAGAAATATTCCCTTCTATTGTAGGTTTTCATCTGTATATACAGACATCATGTGTCAGGAAGAGAAGCGTAGTGCGTTGGAGCTTATGATTCAAGTTATAATAATAACGGCTTGTGATTTTTTATTTAGAGCGTTCAGCCATAGATTTTATAAACTTAAATATATCTTTGCGCATCTCAGGATCTTTAATTGAGTAATACATTCGAATCATATCCAGAGTTTCTTTGCTTTGCATAATATCTTCGTTGTTAAACTCTTCTTGTTCACTATCAGAAAGACCATGCGTTAGTTCTTTAGAAGATATATTCTGTATGTTGTCATAAAAATATGATATCGGAATAGAAAGAATTTTACTAAATTGGTAGAGGCGTCCTGCACTTATTCTATTCATGCCTCTTTCATATTTTTGGATTTGTTGAAAGGTCAGTCCAATTGATTCAGCAAGCTTTTCCTGACTAAGTCCAAGTAAAGACCTCCTAATGCGCAAACGTTGCCCAACATGCACGTCAACTGAATCAGGGGTTCCTTTTGTTTTTCTTTTTTTTGTCATCTTTAAAATATCCGCACTTGTTGTGCTTTCTTTTTTAATATTTCCGCTTGTTGTATAAATTTATTGCAAAAATCATTTCCCCTACAAAATGATTATTATAATAAAACAAGTACAGAGGCTCCATAAAGAATACCTATGCATGCAAATAGCCTGAATCAATATACATGCGCAACTAACCTGAAGTATATTATTTCATAAAATTTTCAATCATTAGTTTGTAGTTATATATTTTTTCTTATAACCAAATGCTACAATTATAAGGCTAACAACCAGAAGTCCTATGATCTGAGTGTATATGCTTTTGCTGAAGCACACAATTTTTTTAGGGATAGAGATAAGAGCAGAGCCATCGTGAAATAAGTTATCTTTGTGTATAACTCTTCCTAATGGGTCAATTATAGCAGATATTCCAGTGTTTGCTGCCCTGATAACGGGGATACCTTCTTCAACGGCTCGGAAAACCGTTTGTGCTAAATGTTGGTGTGGTCCGGCGCTTATACCGTACCATGCGTCATTTGTAACATTAATGATAAAGTCAGGGCGTTCTTTTTCATTTCGCGGTATAAGTCCCGGGAAAATTGCTTCGTAGCAAATAAGGGGGCTATAGCGAAAGCCTTCAGGAGTTTTGTAGGTTTTTGCTTTTTCACCTGAGGAAAAGCCGGAAAATTTTGTCACAGTTTCAAGAGGTATCCACTTTTTAAATGGAATATATTCTCCAAATGGCACTAGATGGTGCTTGTCATAAATGTTTTGCATTTTGCCATTTTTATCAATCATGACAAGAGAGTTTGATAATGTCTTGTTATCCTGATCTTTACGAAGAAGTCCGGTTAAAATATATGCTTCATTTATATAGGCATTCTTTAAAGCTTCTGTCAGTACATTCATAGCTGTTTTATCTTGTGTATATTGGTAACTAAGAGCTGTTTCCGGCCATATGATATAGGTTGCTTTCGTAGTTGGTAGTTCTGGTTTGTTAATTGTGGGTAGAGACATTCTTATATGTTTGAAAAAAATTTCCGTCATTTTCCGTCTGTCCCATTTTTCATGTTGTGGAATGTTAGGTTGAACAAGACGAATCTGAATATCTTCGTGAAATTTAATTGTAGTAGTGTTTAATTTCCATGAGCCATATCCGAAGCAAGCAAGAAAGCTTAGTGCGCATATAGAGCTAAGTATGACTTTATCTTTGTTTTTAATTTCTTTGAGAGCAATAAAACCAAAAGTCCCAGCCCAGAGAATACTAAGAGCTGTTAAGCCATATATATTAACAAAAGAGACAGTTTGAACGATTGGCAATATGTTTGCCCACGCATAGCCGTAGAGATTCCATGGAAAACCTGTGAAAATATGGCCTCTTAATAGTTCGGACAAAAACAGCAATGCAGTGAAAGACATATATCCACTTAAAGATTTTATATTGGAAAGTTTCTTTGAAAGTAGACATGCCAGAGCAGGAAAGAAAGATAGGAGAAAAGGCAGACAGGTTACGCTCAATGGCCATGCCCATGCATAAGGATTTCCTTCAACTAGCAAAGCATTACCGATCCATGATAATCCAAATAGAAAATATCCAAAACCGAAAAACCATCCGTTAAAAAAAGCACTCCATGAGCTTTTCAGATGTGCTACTGCATAATAAAGAACGCTTATTCCAATGAATAATAATAGCCATATATTTGTAGGAGCCATAGCTAGAGATGAAAAAGAACCTGCGATAAAGCAAAATACAAAGCTTGTGAATAATCGTGATCGTGGCGTTAATGTAGAATATTTAAGCATAATAATGAATTGTCTATATGTTTAACCTTTAGGAATATTTGTAATTCTTAGCTTGTTAATCCGGCGAGGGTCTGCATCAATCACTTCAAAGATCATACCGGTCTTATGTGTTAGAATCTCACCGCGAGTAGGCATATGTCCGGCTATATCAGAAACGAGTCCACCAAGTGTATCGCTTTCTTCACGTTCTTCTTTACTGAGCAGTGTACCAAAGCTCTCTTCAAATTCTTCAATGTTAACCCGACCATCGGCTGTAATAGATCCATCACTTTCTTTCAGCATTTCAGGGTTTGAATTTGTATCATGCTCATCATCAATTTCACCAATAATGGATTCAATAATATCTCCAATAGTTACAAGTCCGTCAATGCCACCATATTCATCAATAACCATAACCATGTGTCGGCGACTTTGGCGCATCTTCAGAACAAGATCAAGTAAAGACATAGAGGGTGAAACAACAGGAAGTTCGGTTATAAGGTTTTTGATATTAATATCCAAGCCTTTTGCAATGGAGGCCATAATATCCTTTATGTGAACAGTGCCAAGCACTTCATCAAGCGTTTCATGATAAACGGGAATGCGACTGAATTGTTTTTCTGCCAGAAGACTAAAGAGTTCATTGTTGGTTATGCTTACATCAATGGCAACTATGTCAGCTCTGGGAACCATAACATCAAGAACATTGATATCGCGCAGATCAAGAATATTGGAAAGAATTGCCCGTTCTTGAGTGGAAATCGTTGGAGTTTCTTCAAAGCTTTTAGGTTTTTCAATGTATTCCTCGATAGTTTTGCGTAACGTACTTTCAGGTTTATTTTTTATGAGGGATTTTATCCATGAAAAAATATTGACAGAACTATGTTCGTCAAAACTATTCTGAACAGTTGTATTTTGTTCAGCTTTATTAGAAGGGTATTCGCTTTCGTGCGGCATTTTTAACATTTTATTCTTTTTCCAGATTATGACATAATTTACTGATCTGCATAAGGGTTTTTTATATTAAACGCAGTAAGGATTTTAATTTCTAGTGCTTCCATGTTTTTTGCTTCTTTTTTAGTTTCATGATCGTGACCAAGAAGATGTAAAATGCCGTGTATAATTAGGTGAGTCAGATGTTCATTAAAAGATTTTTTTTGCTCACTCGCTTCCTTTTGAATGGTTTCTAGAGCTAGAATAACATCTCCAAGAATAAAAGGATGCTCTTGAGGGAATGATAATACATTCGTAGGATTATCTTTATCTCGCCAGTTTTTATTTAGATCCTGAATAAAAGCATTATCAGCTAAAACAATACTAAGCTCTATTTCTTCATTTTCTTGCGGATATTGTTCAAATAGCTCTTCTATGATTTTGTGAATGAGAGAATTTACGTTAGGCCAATTATCACATTTGGTGCTTATGTCAATATTAATGCATTGTAGTGTCATGATTTTAAATCGTATGCCTGTACAATTTTTCTGACAAGCGGGTTTCTGACTACATCTTTATTTTCAAATTCTATGAACTTGATTTCATCAACGCCGGCAAGAACTTCCGTAGCATCACGCAGTCCGGATTTAACATTATTAGGTAAATCTGTTTGTGTGATATCACCAGTAACTACCATACGTGAGGATTCTCCCATACGGGTAAGAAACATTTTCATTTGTGTGCAGGTTGTATTTTGAGCTTCATCAAGTATTACAAATGCATTGCTTAGCGTACGGCCTCGCATAAAAGCAAGTGGGGCGACTTCAATATCTCCAAGCTCCATTTTGTTCATCATGAAATCCCACGGCATCATATCGTGCATGGCATCGTAAATAGGGCGCAGATATGGATCGACTTTTTCTTTCATATCACCGGGTAAAAAGCCTAATTGCTCTCCGGCTTCAAGAGCAGGGCGTGTAAAAATTAAACGATCAACTTTACCTTCTAGAAATAAGGAAACTCCAACAGCAACAGCTAGATAAGTCTTTCCTGTTCCCGCTGGACCAAGTCCAAAAACCATTTCATTATCCTGAATGGCTTTTAAGTATGTAGCTTGATTAGGTGATCTGGGGTGTATACTTTTTCTTTTGGTTTTTATAGTAATGTTTTGATTTGTCATTTTCTTTTTTGCGTTAATGTTTCGGTTGGTTTTGTCTTCAATAAAGCGAAAAGCAGCTTCAATTTCAGCTATATCAATATGCTGTCCTCTTTCTAGCTCTTTCCAAAGAAAGTTTAGTACAGTTTCAGCTTTTTGTACTGCTGAGGGTTTTCCGGATAATGTAAGTTGATTACCCCGATCTGCAATCTGGATGTTTAGTTTTTGTTCAAGATGGGAAAGATGCGAGTTGTGCTCTCCAAATAGTAAAGGAACAAGACTATTATTTTCAAATTCTAAAATATGCTCTTTGGCCAAAAACAATGTCCTTTTTACAATGCTTTTTTACGATTAATGCTCCACCAGTTCATTTATACGTGAAATTTATAAAGAAATATATAAAATTTGACGGCAGTTTTGTTATTTTACAATAATTTCACCGGTTAGTGAGTTATCAAATCCTTCAGTGATTTTGACATTAACTAAATTATTTATTAGTTGCTCATTGCCATTAACATAGACGGATTGATTAAATGGGCTGCGTCCAACGATCTGACCCGATTTTTTACCTTTGCGATCAAACAAAACCGGAAGTGTTAGTCCAATGCTTTTAGTATTAAAGTTGCGTTGTTGTTCATTTATTAGTTTTTGTAGGCGCATGAGGCGCTCTGTAGCGATGCTTTCATGGACTATGTTTTGTATATTTGCCGCAGGTGTACCGGGGCGGGCGCTGAATTTAAAGGAATAGCACGATGCAAATTCAACTTGCCGTACCATGTCCATAGTATCTTCAAAGTCTTTATCTGTTTCACCGGGAAATCCAATGATAAAGTCTGAAGAAAATGCAAGATTTGCGCGAACTTTACGAAGTTTTTTAATAGTTTCAAAATATAAATCACGGGTATGTTTGCGATTCATTGCTTTGAGAATTTTATCAGAGCC
The DNA here is from genome assembly GCA_023140215.1 of Alphaproteobacteria bacterium. Lineage (GTDB taxonomy): Bacteria > Pseudomonadota > Alphaproteobacteria > Micavibrionales > Micavibrionaceae > JAJRYK01. The sequence goes on along the minus strand of JAGLMC010000046.1, from coordinate 14,447 downwards.
GCTTTGTACCGGTAAATGCAGGAATGGCATTAGCTTTTCCAGACTGTGAGTTTCAATGAGTTCATCATCCATGTCTCGCGGGTGAGATGTTGTGTAACGAATGCGTTCCAGTCCTTCAATTTTAGAAACTTCCTGAATAAGTTTTCCCAGTCCCCATGCTTTTCCATTCAGACCATCACCATGAAATGCATTTACGTTTTGTCCAAGCAGGGTAATTTCAATAGCGCCTTGATCAACCAGTTTCTTAGACTCTTCTATTATATCATTGACATTACGTGAATATTCGCTGCCACGTGTATATGGAACTACACAAAATGTGCAAAATCTGTCACATCCTTCTTGAATAGAAACAAAAGCAGAAACACCTTGGTTTGTGTTTTCATTTGGAAGAAGGTCAAATTTACTCTCGATTGGGAATTCAGTATTAACAATACGTTTTTTAGATGCATTAATAATCATTTCTGGAAGTTCATGATAAGTCTGAGGGCCAAAGACTAGATCAACGTAAGGAGCGCGTTTTAAAATAAGATCGCCTTCGGCTTGTGCAACGCAGCCGGCCACTGCTATTAGCATTTTTCCTCCGGCCTCTTCTTTTCTTTCTTTAAGTGGACGTAAACGACCAAGATCTGAGAAAACTTTATCCGTTGCCTTTTCTCGAATATGACAAGTATTGAGAATAATCATGTCGGCATCTTCAGGGTTATCGGAGATTTTATATCCAAGTGGTGTAAGGATATCAATCATACGATATGAATCGTATGAGTTCATCTGGCAACCCCAAGTTTTTATATATAGTTTCTTGTGTGCATGTGCGGTCATGGTCTAGTATGCTTCTTTAATACGAAACTGTCATAAACCATAATGAACGCTTTAAAATCAAGTTTCATTAATTTTTTTTATTAAGCTTGAGATTGTAGTGCGCATTTTGGTTGTTTTCTCACAATGTTTGGAGATGTTTATAAATGAAAAAAGTCCTTTCTTTTATTGTTGTGATAATTTTGGCGCTGGTTGAAACAGCGCATGCCGGTTTGTGTTATTCTGATGTAGAGGCTGAGGCTGAGCAGGGTATTCGAATTCATAGTGAACTGATGGTTATTGGTTTGAATTGTCAGCATATGGGAGCGCGTTATGATATGGATTTATATAAAGAGTATCGCGAATTTACAGTAAAGCATGCTGATTTGTTTGCTAAATATGAGGATATATTACTTTCTTTTTTTGCAAAACGCGGAGATCAAAAGCCTGAAGTTAGTTTAAATACATTGCGTACTGATTTTGCTAATAAAATTTCAAATGATTCTGCTGCTATGCGTCCGGATATTTTTTGTGCCAGATATGCACAGCGTATAGAAAAAGCCTCTGTTATGAAGCAAGTTGATTTACGTAAGTGGGCAGCGACTATTTATCCACAACATCCTGTGTCTTACCCTGTTTGTGTGGAGTGATAAATAAACTTATCCACAAGTAAAGAAAACGCTTGTCTTCTTGCTGTACGCTGATTGTAATATGTCCTTGTGAATAACTTAAAAAAACAAAGTTGCAAAGCTGTTTAGATCATGGCTTGATCTGGGTGTTTTCAAATACATAAAACGTCAGCACACCTGTATTTTTATACATGGTAAGGGGGAGCATTTGCGATGATAGATCAAACTGCCACTAAGGATAACAAAGGTGAAAATAATAAGGAAATTCAAACAGATGTCCGAGTAAGTAGAGCTGATACTTTAAGAAAAAAAGTTACAGGACTGGGTGCGCTTAGAATTTCTGCTATTTCTGAACAGGATTCAAAAGATAATAAAAAAACGCCACCAATACTTGGGGCGCATGTAGAGTCATTTGATCATGATGAAGAGTCTGTATTGGTTCTTCAGCCGGCTAACGCGCATGTATCTGTTGCAAAGACAAGTGGTGTTTTCGAGATTATCTATGGCATAGCTGTGACGCTAAGTGTTGGATGGTTAGCGTTTTGTGTTTTTTATGCAATGAATGTTGGTATGGGCTATGCACCGCATGAGCTTGGAGCATTTATAGCTGGAGTGTTTGCACCTCCGGCATTGTTGTGGATGCTTTTGACATCCATGCATCGTAGGTCAGATGTAAGTCAATATGCTTCAGAATTACGCAGTGAGCTTCAATCTCTTTTGTTTCCATCTGAGGAAACATCAAGCCTGATTAGTAAGGATGTTGAGCGTTTGTGCCGTCAAGCTGCGGAGGTTTCTGCGGCTTCAAGGTCGGTGTTAAAATCATTGCAACGCGCTCGTCAAGGTTTGCGCGCTGAAGTTCGTGATTTTTCCGGTGTATCTCAAAAGGCTGAGTTTAATATAGGTCGTCTTGCGGATTCTTTGAGTGATCGTTCCGGTAAGCTTTTATCTTTAACCGAAGAGATAGAGCAACGAACAGCTAATATTGATGAAAAGGTACAAGCTGGAGCAGAAAGCTGGGATCAGGCAACATTGGTTGTTCTGGAACGTGCTGCCGAGATGGAGGCTGCTCTTGGTAAAGGTAGAGATAGTCTTCTTGAGGCTGCCGATATAGCTAAGGAAAAAACTAAAGATATCAAAGACGATATGGGCGATAGTTATAAAAGTTTGAGCAGTGCTGTGGATCAGGTTGCAGGAAAGTTGGAAGAGCTAAGCGTTCGTTTTGATGGTCATACAACCGGTTTATCAGATACTATTATTCATGTTTCAGGCGAAACAGATCGTTTATCTAATATGATTCAAGGACAGGTTGAAGAGCTGGAAAATACAACAGACCGTACAGTTGAGGCTATGTCTCGCTCTGCTGAAACAATACAGCAGCACAAAGAAGCTCTTGATACAAGTGCAAATAGCGTTGCAAAGCAAGCAGAAGATATATCTGAATCTATTAACGTAAGCATTGAGAGTCTGAATGATACTGTAGATCATGTTATTGTCAAAACAGAAAATCTGGGAGATTGCCTTAATGAGAAGACAAGTGCGCTTAATAATATCGTAAAAGGTATATCTAAAGAAGCAGATGTAATTGAAGAGGCTGGACAACATGCAGCTAATGCTTTGGGTGAGGCGCTCTCGGTGGCTGTGGCCGGCTCTGAGTCTATTAGCTTAGCTGTGCATCGCTCTGTTGAATCACTTGAGCGTTCGACAAAATCAGCTAAAGAGCAGGCGGATTCTTTAATTTATGCTACTAAAGAGCATGTTGAAGAGCTTAATACTGCTGGAAAAGGGAGCGTAGAACACATTAAAGAGGTTGTTTCTATGCTTGAGGAAAGTTGTCAGCAAATTGAAGGTGTTTCAAAATCGGCATGTAATCATGTAGAGGAGCTTTCACTTGCGGTTGAGCATCAGGATGAGAAGATAAAACTTTCAACATTAAGTCTTGGTGAGAGTCTTGTTAGTGTTGGTGATGCCTTATCGGATCCGTTGAAATCTATTCAGTCTGCTATTTCTGATGCAGATGGCCGTCATAAAATGATTGAAGATGTGTTGCGCCGTCGTGTGTCTGATCTTAATGAGTCCAGTGAAAAAGCAACGGTTAGTGCGGAAAATATTCGTGAAATTCTACGCGGGCAAGCGCAGGAAATATCAACTCTCTCAGGGCAAATTGCAGGAAATTCAAGAACAATCAACGATCAGATGCTACAACAAAAAGATATTATTTCCAATGAGGTAGGGGATTCTATTGATAAATTAGATAAAGTTCGCAACGCTTTGGAAAAACAAACTCAAGAGTTGCATACATTATCAAAAGGTGCAGTTAGCGATGTTTCAAATTTACGTGATGAAATTGCAGAGCGTTGTGAGGAAGTTTCAGATTTTACAGCCGGTGCTTTTGAAGGTCTTATCAAGATTGATGAATCTCTTGATATCAAGATCAGTGAGTTGAAAGATAAAGCAGATCAAGCCACGATTTCTGTAAATACCATTAAAGACGTTTTGTTGAGAACAGCAGAAGATATCGAGCCGGTTTATCTAAAGGCTATAGATCAGGTTGATGAAACTCAGCAGCGATTTGATATATTAAAATCAGGATTTGAAATAATAACAAATAGTAATCTTGATCGTCTGCAAAAGATAGGCGTTGTTTTTGATGAACGCTTGCAAAGCTTGAAAGATGGAGCAAGTGAGGCTTCTGATATTTTGAGCGTTTCAAGTGATCATTTGTATGAGCGTGTGAGTGATATTGAGAATGCTTCAAAATCAGCACATGGAAAAATACGAGGTATAACGGTACTTTTGAAAGATCAATCTTCAGATATTCATCTTATTACCGATCAGGCGTTGTTGAAAGTTGAATCTATCCAAAGAGCTGTAAATGAGCAATTCCACGAGCTTTCTGCATCTGTTGGGCAGGCTGTAGCGCAATTAGAAGATGCAGGACAGGACTTCACAAAACAAGCGCAATCTGTTCAGAATGAGGCAAATAAAACTGCTGAGAATTTTGGTTATGTCGGTGAGAAGATGCAGACAGAAAGTGAGCGATTAAATGAGTCTGCTAATTATACAGCATCTCAAGCGGAAGAGCTGGTTAGCACAATGAAAAAAGAATCAGAAGTATTGCTGGAATATGCCGGTAAAAGCTTGTTTGAATTGAAAAAAGCTGGAGATACATTTTCTATACGGGCGCGGGAAGTGGCTGAGCAGATGAAAAGCTCTCTTAAAACTTCCGAGACATATGGGAGTGAGCTTAAATCACAGGCAGCTTTTATAGCAAATTCATCTGTAGAATCTGCTGCACTTATGGGAAAGGCTGTCTCTGTTCTGACTTCAAAAATGGATAAAGTCGGAGATGTTGCCAATGATGTGACAAGCAAGATTGAGCAATCACGGGAAAATCTATCTATAGAATCGGATCGTTTGTTAAGCGTTTCCACAGCGGCACTTGAGGGTGCAAAGGATGCTTCTAAGACATTTGCTAAACAATCAGAGTCTTTGTTCAAAGCATCTCAGGATGCAGCGCATTTTGCCAGTGAAGTTCAAAATACTGAAATTCGGGCGCAACGTGAATCCTTTATGTCTGCTGCTAAATTTATTATTGAAAGCCTGCATTCATTGTCTGTTGATCTTACACGTACACTAGAGGGTGATATTTCTGAAAAAACATGGAAAGCTTTTCAAAAAGGCGATGTTGCAGCCTTTACACGTAAACTGGCTGATGTTTCAACGGCTTTTCCACTTGATAAGGCATGCGATAAATTTTCTAAAGATACGGAGTTTCGTACATACGTACAGCGATTTATTCGTCAGTTCGAAGAAATGTACGATCAATCTCAGGAAAATGACCATGCTGCATTATTGAGTTCCACTATTGGTTCTAGTGAAGTTGGCAAGCTGTATCAATTTTTGTGTTCTGTTGCAGGAAAAGAATCTAAATTAGGTGGTAAAATATTAAGAGTTGTTTAAGGAGTTTTCTGTTAAAAAGGTATGTTGTTGATTACTTGTTTGGATAAAAGCATAGTAATAAGCGGTTACTGAGTATCATTAAATAATCCTTTAAGGTGGCTTAAAATATGGAATCAGTTGTTAGTAAAACTAAATTCTGTGAGGGTATTTCAGATATTTCTGACAGTTATATGGGGTTTATTATTGATCAGTGGGGAGTTCTCCATGATGGAAATAAACCTTATGATGGTGTGATTGAATGCTTAAAAGAGCTTAAGTCCAGAAACAAGTACGTTATTATTCTTTCTAATTCTGGTAAACGAGCGGAGGAAAATAAGCAGCGTCTTAAAAAAATTGGTATAGATCCCAGTCTTTATGATGTTATGTTAACCTCAGGTGAAATGACGTGGCAGGGATTAAACGAACAAGACGAAGGTTTTTTCAAAGGTCTTGGACAGAAATGTTATCTTATAAGCCGTGGCGGAGATCGTTCTATTATTAACGGACTTGATATTGAACTTGTTGATGATGTGAATAATGCTGATTTTTTGCTGATTAGCGGTGCGGATTCTCCTGAAAAAACTATTGAGGATTATGAGCAGATATTAAAGGATGCCGTACGAAAACAGCTTACAGCTCTTTGTGCAAATCCCGATAGTCTCGGAGTTATGGGTACGCAATCAATAATGGGGCCGGGGACATTGGTTGCTCGTTATCGTGATTTTGGCGGTGTTGTTCATTATATTGGAAAGCCGCATCAGCCTATATTTCATAAATGTATAAAGATTTTACAGGACAGGAAGATTTATCCCGGACAAACTATTGTGATAGGAGATTCTATTGCTCATGATATTTTGGGTGGGAATCTGGTGAATATTGATACATGCTTTATAAGCAGTGGGTTGCATAGTATTTCTTTCAGTAAGGCAGAAACTCCGGCTGATATGGATAAGGCTTTGGGGCTTTTGGTTAGCCAGTTTAATAATGTACGTCCTAAATATCTGGTAAAAACACTTGATTGGGGAAATCCTTTGCCGGATCGTAAGCATAAAAAACGCATAAAGCGTCGTTAGTTTCAATAACGGGGAAATATTAGATTGGGGAAACATTAGATTAATGTGCCTCCTTTTTTTAAGTTTTTTATATCGAATAGCTTACAAGTTCATTATAACATACAGGTTATGCTTAATAATATGACTATAGCTGCTGCACCGTCGAATAAATCTACTCTTAATCTTATGGGAAGGTTGGTTAAAACCTATTTGAGACCCTACACGGGACAGCTTTTGCTGGCTGTTTTTTTTATGATAATAGCTGCTGCTATGACAGCTTCTATTGCACAATTGATGCAGCCTGTTCTTGATGATGTATTGGGTGAAAAGAACGCAAGCATGATAAAGCCTGTAGGGATAGCTATTTTTATAACTTTTTTTGTGCGTGGTATTTCATCTTATATTCATACAATTATTATGAATAAAGTTGGACAATCTATTATTGCTGATATTCAAAAAGATCTGTTTTCTCATTTTATGTGTCTTGATCTTTCGTTTTTTCATAATAATCCAAGCGGTCAGCTTATTTCACGTGTTGTGAATGATGTAAGCGTTGTACGTATTGCAGTATCCGATAGTTTGACCGGAATTGGAAAAAATTTCATGACATTGATGTTTTTAGTAGCGGTGATGTTTTATCAGGACTGGAAGTTAACATTGCTGGCTTTTACGATTTCCCCATTTCTGGCTTGTTTTGTAGCCTATATTGGACGGAGATTGCGTAAAATCTCTAAAGGAATCCAGCAAGAGCTTTCTCTTCTTACTGATAAGCTCTCACAGATTTTTCAGGGAATTAGGCAAGTACAGGCTTATGGTATGGAAGCGCATGAAAACGAGCGTGCGGGAACGCTTATTGATAGCGTAAAGAAAAAAATCATTAAATCCGTACGTGTAAGTAATATGTCCACACCATTTAATGAAACACTGGTGGGTGCTGTTGTGTCCGGTATGATTGTTTATGGAGGATACAGCGTTGCAGAGGGCACGATGACGGCAGGACAATTAGCTGCATTTTTATCAGCCTTTATTATGGCCTATGAGCCTATGAAGAAATTAGCGCGTTTGAATAATTCTGTGCAAATGGGATTGGGTGCTGCAGAGCGTGTCTTTGCTATGATTGATATTGAGCCTGAAATTAAAAATTCTAAAAAAGTAAAATTGCTTAAAGCTAAAAGTCCGGAGATTGAATTTCGAGATGTTGAATTTTCCTATGATAAAGGAGATGATAAAGCTTTAAACGGTATTTCTTTTATAGCCGAATCTGGAAAAGTAACGGCACTTGTTGGCTCTTCAGGTGGTGGAAAGAGTACAATTATTAATCTTATTCCACGGTTTTATGATCCAAATGTCGGAGAGATTTTTATTGATGGAATAAAAATTCCGGATATTAAAATTGAAAGTCTGAGAAAACAAATTGCGCTTGTCTCGCAGGACATTACAATTTTTGATGATACAATTGCTGAAAATATTGCTTATGGGCATTCAGGTGCGGATATGGAAGAAATTATTATTGCTGCGCAAAGTGCCGCTGCTGATTCTTTTATTAAGGATTTTCCGGAAGGATACCAAACAAGAGTAGGGGAAGATGGGGTTAAGCTGTCTGGCGGGCAAAAGCAACGTATTACCATAGCACGTGCAATGCTTCGTAATGCGCCGATCTTATTGTTAGACGAAGCAACCTCCGCACTTGATAATGAATCTGAAAAGTTTGTGCAGGATGCTTTGAAGGTTCTTGAAAAAGGCCGGACAACTATTGTTATTGCTCATCGTCTTTCAACAGTTCGCTATGCCGATCAGATTATTGTTTTAGATAAAGGAAAAATTGTAGAGCAGGGCTCACATGAGCAGCTTATGAAAAAGAAAGGACAATATGAAAAAATGTATAAGGTTGGCTTGAAAGGATAGTAATGAAAAAAGCTATATTAATTACAATGATATTACTTAAAAGCGTATTGTTCATTTATTTTATTCTGGTTGTATTTTTTTATTTTTCTCAAAGAAATTTTATTTATTTCCCTGATAAAACAGTTCCAATAGCTGCAAATTGGGGTGTTAGGGATTATGTACCTGTAGAGGCTCATACAAAAGATGGTCTTATATTAAATGCATGGTATTTGCCTTTTGATGATAAGGAATCTCCCGTTGTTCTTATGTTTCATGGAAATGCTTCACATTTTGCCGGTAGAATCTATAAAGCCCCAACATTTTTGAATGAAGGAGTTGGATTATTATTGGCAGAATATAGAGGTTATGGAGGAAATTCCGGTAAGATTTCAGAAGAAAACCTATATGATGATGGGCGAGCTTACATAAAATGGTTACAAGAAGAGCAGGGGATAAGTCCTGAGAAAATTATTCTATACGGGGAATCTCTTGGTACGGGCATAGCAGTGCAAATGGCTATGGAATATCCTGTTAAGGCTTTGATACTGGAAGCACCATATACGTCTATTCCAGATGTAGCGAAGCAGTACTATTTCTTTATTCCTGTTAATTTGTTGATTAAAGATTCTTATCGTAACATTGATAAAATAAAAAAAGTTAAAGCTCCTCTTTTAATTATTCATGGTCAAGACGATAATATAATTCCGATTAAGTTGGGAATAGAGCTTTTTAATAAAGCCAATGAGCCAAAAACTTTTATTAATATTCCGGCAGCAGGGCATAATAATCTTTATGATATGGGCGCGCCATTGCATATTCGTGAATTTTTGCGCACTATAGCTAAAGAATAACAATGAGGATTTAACATGCCCTGCCACTCTGCAATGACAAAAGATATGGTATCTGTCTCTTCAGATCAATTAATTGAAGATGTTCTGGCTTTGATGAAGAAAAAGAATGTAGATGCCGTTCCTGTTGTTGATGAGGAAAAAAAATTAGTTGGGCTTTTTTCGATACATGTGTTGATGAAAAATTTATTGCCTGTTTCTGTAGCAATGGTTGATGGTGTTCAAATTGATATGTCAGTGCAGGCTGCTCCCGGTATTGCCAAGCGTTTAAGAAAAGTGTCACCGTTACCGGTTTCAGAGCTTATGGATCGTAAGTTTAATCTTGTTTATCCAGAAACTCCGATATGGGAAGGAGTGAATTTTCTCATTCAGTACGGATCTCCTTTATTTGTTGTTGAACGTAAAACGGAAAAGCTGTTAGGGGTGATTACTTTGCCGTCAGCGCTTGATGAATTACAAAGATTAAAGGGTTAAGATTTATGATACAGATATCAAAATATAGTTTTTGTAGCGTGCTGTTTTTGGTGTTGATGTTTGTTGTAATGGCTTCAGGGACAGCAATATCTGCTGAAATGTTACAAGAAGAGCTTTTGATTAAATGTAATGAAGAAGATGCTCCTGTTGTTTTTAATGTTGAAATTGCCGAAACTCCGCGTCAGCAAGAGCGTGGTTTGATGTACCGATCTTATTTAGCACAAGATGCCGGTATGTTATTTTATTTTGGTCGTAAGGAAGAGATGCGCGTCTTTTGGATGAAAAATACATTTATTCCTCTTGATATTTTATTTTTATCAAAGGATGGAACTATTCATCATATTCATCATATGGCCAAGCCACAGGATGAAATGTTTGTTTCATCGAAGCATCCATCATCAGCAATATTGGAAATAAATGGTGGATTTGCAGTGAAACATGGAATTGAGGTTGGAGATCAGGTTTTACATTCAAAATTTCGTAATATACTTGCTCAGTAAGCGATCATCGTGTATGACATTTCTTCAAATGTAGCGGAGTGTAGCGCAGCTTGGTAGCGCAACTGCTTTGGGAGCAGTGGGTCGGGAGTTCGAATCTCTCCACTCCGACCATTTTTATTTTGTTGTTGTAGAATGTTCTGAATGGAAGCGTATATTTACAGACCAAATAAGTCAGTAACACAATCAGGACTTGCAAAGTCCGGACAGTGGATTCTTGAGTGTAAGTCAACAACAGCGCGTGTGCCGGAGCCTCTTATGGGGTGGACGTCTTGTGGTGATACTCTGGATCAGGTGCATTTAAAGTTTGATTCTCTTGATGCTGCTAGGGCTTTTGCTGATAAAAAAAGGTTTTCATATACGGTTTTTCCGGCGCATGTACGGCGTATTAAACCTCGTAATTACGGCGATAATTTTTGCTATATTTCACCGGAAGATGAGAAAAACACTTGAAACCAGTCTTTGATTTGTTGCAAGCTGCGCTTCATATTATGGTCCCGTAGCTCAACTGGATAGAGCATCTGCCTTCTAAGCAGAGGGTTTCAGGTTCAAGTCCTGACGGGACCGCCATTTTTTATGGTTATAATATTTGAAGCTAACATCTAAATATAGCAACTTGTATTTATTCTTGTACGTTGCTGTTTACAGACAAAAATACAAAAAAAGATCCGGAGACCTTTTAAAGATGCTCCGGATAAACGGCGGTAATAGAGGGTGTGTAGATATCTTATATGCCATTACAGAAATTAATGCAAGTAAAAAGATATTAAATTTTTATAAAATTTTGTGAAAATTGGAATTATAGTCGTTTGGCTTTACTTTAATTTATGTTGTTTCAATTTTATTTTTTAGCTTTGTTCTTCCCCATTCACTCCATGCTCCATCGTAAAGCACAGCTTTTTTATTACCAATATGATAAAGAGCAAAAGTAATAACGCAGGCAGTCACTCCACTACCGCATGTTGTAATTACAAAAGCATCTTTACCAACGCCGATTTTGTTAAAAATATCTTGAAGCTCTTTTTTCGATTTTAATTTTTTTGTATCATCTTTGATTAATGTTTTACACGGTACATTATTACTTCTTGGTATATGACCGCAGCACATTTTGGCTCTTGGTTCTGGATGTGTTCCATTAAAACGCTCTTTAGAACGAGCATCGAGTATAAAAGCTGTTCCGCTTTCTGATTCTCTTTTAACATTATCAATATTACAAACAAGCTCCGGCCTGAATTTGGCCTTAAATTGAGTTTTAACCGGCGTAGGTATTGGAGAGCTATTGAGCGTAAATCCTTCATTAAGCCATGCTGGAAGTCCACCGTTTAAAATGCATACTTTGTCATGTCCAAATATACGAAACATCAACCATGCGCGAGCAGCTCCCATAAGCATGCCGGCTTGTCCGTAAATAACAACTAGATCATTATTAGAAATACCTAGGTCAGAAACTTTAGTTTCAAATTTATCGGAAGAGGGTAGCATACGAGGTAAATCAGATTGAGAATCAGCAATTTTATTTATATCAAAGAATATTGCATTACCGATTCGTGATTTCATGTATATTTGATAAGGAGTCTCTTCTGGTTCTGTTAAGACAAACGTAGCATCTAGGATTTTTATGTTGGGAGTAGAATTAAGATGTATTAATTCATTGAGAATTGCAGGCTCAATAATTCCATTTGTAATAGCATTATCAATCATGTTGATTTTACTCCTGTGCGTTTGATTTTATAGGTTTAAGATTATTTTTAAGTGTGAAGACTTTAATTTTACCATCTCTTCCCCGGATTTCTTTTAATCCTAAAGCTTTTACGCAAGCCTGTCTTTCAAGACTTAATCGTCTTTTAACGTCGTTGGAAAATATAATTTTTGTTCCAAGCTCTTTATTCATACTTTCAAGGCGTGAAGCTGTGTTAACAACATCACCATAAAGACCAAGAAAAAGCTTTTCTTCACCAATTTGGCTAATGATAACTTTTCCTGCATGAAGACCAATTCGAAAGTCAGGCATTATGCCAAATTCTTTTATATATTTTTGTTTATTGTTTTCCAATCTTGATTGTAGAGCTTCTACAGATGCGATTGCCTTATCTGCTTTTGTAACTGGCCAAAGTAAAACAAGTCCGTCGCCTGTATAGTTTAAAATATCTCCACCATACATTCGGAATGTTGCGCTTGCATCAAAGATAAAACGTGCAATTAGAGCCATGGCTCGACGCGCTTTAAGCTTTTCTGCCATCGCAGAAGATCCCTCCATATCTAAAAACATAACGATTGCCTGTTTTTCAATTGGCCTGTGGTATGTTCCAAATAAAAAGTGAATAAAGTGATTAGCCCCGATCATATCTATAATTCTCAAAAAGCTAATGCTGAGCGTAGGAATGGTAAAAATAAGACTGAATATAATTATATATATTTTTAAAGGAAGCTGGTTAAAAAGACTCCATTGATTGTAAACTGTCAGAGTTATAAAGGTGCATATAGTTATAGTTAATGCCATATAGGTTAGATAAAAAAGAAAACGCTTAAAGGGATTTAGTCTTTTCATCCATAGACCAAAAGAGCTTTTTCCTATTTCAAAATAAAATAGCCATCCAAGAGAATAAAGACTCCAAAATGTAATTTGGGTTTTAGTTTCATTCCAAATATGTATGTCAATAATGTTGAGAATTAATAATGCAAATCCAAGTAATAAGAAAAAAACGAGTAAATATTTTGCATAAAGAAAAATTGTTAATATTCCAAATACCGCACTTTCAGCCCAGTAGAAATATAAAATATAATTTTTGGGTATAAGCTCAAAATATAAAGCTGTAATGGGAAGAATGTTTAAAACAATCAAAGATAATACTGCTACGGTTATTTTTAAATTCATAGTGCGCTGTTTCCATATGTAATATCTAATGGATTTTTAATTAGTATATCTTTTAAAAGAGCGTAGTAGTTTTTAATTGCAATTTCTGAAGTCATCTCGTTACTGGTGTGATACATTATTGTTGGAATTTGGATTGTAATACCATCATAGTGGCCTTCTGTTCCTTGTATGAGTCTGCCAAGTTCTGTAGATCCAAGTTCTTCAATAGATGCTCCGGTTTCCTGTAAATCTTCATCTTTGATTCGAAAAGGAAGATTGAGGCTCAAACATCTTTCTTTAATATTTTCTAGAAGTTGAAGATTGAATTGTTCCGTTTTGTCTCTATTGCGTAAAATAATATTTCCGGCATCTATGATGTTTTTATCAAAGTAGGGGCTTGTATCTAAAACTAATATTTTATCTGTCTCAATATATGATTCTTCCAGATATGATGCAATATGAAGCCAGCTCTTTCCTATTTCTTCTTCTGTTGTGAGCAGAGCACTTCCTTGATATCCAGCTTTAAATAGAGTGTAAATAACTGCAAGAGAAATAGCATTATCAATTTGCCCTTTTAAATAACCATCTTCAAAACGTGTTTTGCGCGCATAAGCAAGAGGAATGTTAATTTCTAATTGTGAGGTTCCCTGAACAAGAAACAATGCATCATCATTTCTCATATTAGGATAGCAAACATCAATATAACCGGTTGTTAATTTTTCTCCAGTGTCAGGGTTGTAAGCATAAATATGTTCGCCTTCAAAGCATCGGGCAATATCTTTAACTTTTTTTTGAGAGTTTTTATTAATTTCACCATATTTAATTTCTTTCATATATTGCGCAGCATAAACAAATTCATTGTCTCCCAGACTGATGAGACCGTGACGATCAGCATGAGCACATATAATTGCTTGCTGTCTGTTATCACCATGAATTTCAATAAGATTTTCATATTTAAAGACATTAAGGTTTAGCTTTTTATAGTCTTCATAAAGGTAGCTCATAAAGACTTTTTCATGTCCGACAACACATGGAATTGATAAATACTCAATGGTTTTGTCAATAATTGACTGAATGATCTTAATGTTCCTCCTATGTTTGATATATGCCTGAGATGACCATTCATTTGGCCATTAAAGTTAGATATCTTCAAGGGTAAAGCATTGCAATGATAGGGAGATCAACAAGTTTTTGTAAGAGCTTGGTTTTATTATTTGGGAGTTTTTTAAAATAATGAACAGTTTAGAACGCATGTGTATGTTTTCTTGAAAAAAATGCATAGAAAATAGATAGAGTCAGGGGTTATTAATTTTAAGCTCTGATCCTAATGTCCTTTTGTGTTGCAGGCATTATGTAGCTTGTTGAAGGTTTAAGTTATGTTAATGAAAGCAATGATTACATTGAAATAATTTTTGACTATGTTTTTTTTTTGAGTAAAATTGCTTGGATGAAAGAGGGGAAAAATCATGAATTTT
>JAGLMC010000045.1 GCA_023140215.1 Alphaproteobacteria bacterium | reverse complement strand
GTATAGATTCTATTCGAAATTGTACTGTGCGACTGCACGGCGGGCGTAAGCCCGAAGCATGTCCGGCGTTTGAGGGCTTGTATTAAAAATATCAAATTTTTAATACAAATTGTTATAGTATTTGTTGAAATTTTGATTTAACGGTTTTCTTTATTTTATTGTAGCTAGATTTAAAAATAAACGTTAAGACATAGCAAATGAAACATATTTATATCGTCTTTTTTATATTAATTGCTGTTTGTTGTTTTTCCATTTCAAAAGGAAATTCAGCGCAAGAGGTTGTTAATCTTGATGGTCGATTTTTTGTATCGTTGCAAGATATCCCTTTAATGCCGGGTCTGGTTGAGTTAGCAGATCAGACACTTGTATTTGATAAACCGGAGGGGCGGATTATTGAGGTTGTCTCATATATTCAAGGAATTTCTTTTGATGAAATTATGAGCTATTATGAATCGGTTTTGCCCCAGTTTGGATGGATTAAAACTGGAGAAAAATTCTTTGTTCGTGGTGATGAGCTATTACAAATGTGTTTTGAAAATCATGAAGGTCAGGTGTTTTTACGTATTACAGTTATGCCAAAATAATGCTTTAGGTTATTTTGATTCGTAAAAATCCGATCTATTCCTTGACAATAGAGCTTTGGAAAGCGTACTACTCTTCGATCTTATTGAGATAAATATTGAAATAATGAATTTTTAAGTTAAGAAAAGGTTTAATAGATGGCTAACCATTCATCAGCTAAAAAAAGAGTGCGTTGTAATGCGAATCGTGCCGCAGTTAATAAAGCGCGTGTGAGTCGCATACGTACATTTATTAAAAAAGTAGAGCTGGCAATAGGTGCCGGTGATGCTAAGTCTGCGCAGGTAGCTCTTAAGGCTGCTCAGCCTGAAATATTTAAAGGTGTTTCACGAGGTGTTTTGCATAAAAATACAGCATCCAGAAAGATGTCGCGTTTATCTGCAAGAATTAAATCCTTATAAAAGAGTGTTTAAGTAAAAATTTTTTAAATGTGCACTTAATTTATTGTCAGGAATATAAACCTAACGTTTGACCCAATGAATAGATTTCATTGGGTTTTTTAATATGTAGTATTTATATTTTTTAAATAAATATTTCTTTTTTGCATGTTCACTATTTGATCTCATTGCATCAATCCAATTTTCTGTTTATTCTTATCTTAATTACGAACAACATAGTTTTTTAGAAGGTGAGCAATATAGCTTTTTAGAAAGTGTTTGGTGATCGTTTATATATATCAATGGGATTGTTTCTCGTAGGTGTGTGTGGCTTGGCTGAATTGTGTTTTGGTCAATTAGGGATGATGACATCTTGTGTATATGTGGAAAGGTTCTACTGTTTTGATGTCAGACTGATACCTTGATAATTATAAGAATATTGTTAGGTACGAGCCGGTGAACATGTAATGTTCGCAACCCCTGTTTTGTGCTTAATAGCTGAGTAATATGTAATATCTTTTTTGTATTGTGTTTTAATTTTGTAAAATGTGGAGAAATAAAAATGTCAGATATCGGTGGAAAAATAGCAACTTTTGCTCAGGAAAATGAAGAGTTTAAGAGGGCATCTTTGGAACCGAATACTGAAATTATGAGCCTTTGGAAAAGTGTGCATACAGGTATGCGTAAGGAATTTGGTGAGGCTATTTTCCGCAGTTGGTTGAAGCCTTTGATGTTGCGTGCATATTATCATGGAACTATGGAAGTTTCTGTGCCGACACGTTTTATGCGTGATTGGATACAGCAGCATTATGGTGAGCGTATTTTGGCAATGTGTAGTGAAGCAAATGATGATATCAAGCGTTTGCAAATTGTTGTTGTTCAGAATGCAATAATAGATGATGTGGCTGATTCTCAAGAAAAAGAAAGAATAGAAAAACTTAAGGCAAATCAGAATAAAAAAGGTGAAATTGCCTCTATTACCTCCCTTTTGGATGAGCGTTTTAAGTTTGAGACTTTTGTTGTTGGCAAGCCTAATGCTTTAGCTCATGCAGCGGCTCGCCGTGTTGTTGAGAGCATGGCTGTTCCGTTTAATCCGTTATTTATTTATGGCGGTGTTGGCCTTGGTAAGACACATTTAATGCATGCAATTGCGCATCAAATGGATGAGCATTGGCCGGAAAAAGTAGTAATGTATTTGTCTGCCGAGAAATTCATGTATCAGTTTGTTCGTGCTTTGCGAGCAAATGAAACTATGAATTTTAAGGAACAATTTCGCTCTGTTGATGTGCTTATGATTGATGATATTCAATTTATTGCAGGTAAAGAATCAACGCAGGAAGAATTTTTTCATACTTTTAATGCACTGGTTGACCAGAACAAGCAGATTATTATTTCCTCTGATAAAGCTCCAACTGATTTGAACGGAGTTGATGAGCGTTTACGTTCTCGTTTGGCTTGGGGGTTAGTGGCTGATATCCATCCGACAACCTATGAGCTTCGTCTTGGAATTTTACAGACAAAACGGAAGCAACTGGGCGCTGACGTACCGGGCAGTGTGCTTGAATTTTTAGCTCTGAAAGTTACAAGTAATGTTCGTGAGCTTGAAGGGGCATTAAATAGAATCGTTGCACATGCTGATGTGGCTAAACAGGAAATAACACTCGAATCAACACAAGAAGTGCTTCAAGATTTACTTCGGGCGCATGATCGACGTATCACTATTGATGAAATTCAACGTAAGGTTGCCGATCATTATAATCTACGACTTACGGACATGCATTCAGCGCGTCGTGCGCGTAGCGTTGCACGTCCTCGTCAGGTTGCAATGTATCTTGCTAAGCAATTAACTGCGCGTAGCCTTCCGGAGATTGGCCGTAAATTTGGTGGACGTGACCATACAACTGTGATGCATGCTGTTCGCAAGATTGAAGAATTGATGGAAGAGGATGCACAGATTGCACAGGATGTTGATGTTGTGCGTAGAGCATTAACAGGTTGATTTGAATTTCTGATATTATATGAGTAGAACGGGGACACATTAGATTAATGTGTCCTTATTACTTTCCCATTACTTTTATAGCAGGATCATTTTATAATGCTCACGCTATATTCATAAAAAGTCTTGTGTATAAAAGAGTCCGTGCTAAATTGCGTACAATACCGTGTTTGGGTATACGTACATTGTTGATATGCCGTATTTTTTTAAGGAAGCAAATACTATGACTAATAATAATACACAGGCTATTAAAGACGCACAAAAAATAATTGAACGCTTTGGCGGTATTCGCCCCATGGCCAAGAAACTCGGTATTGCTGTTACAACCATTCAGGGTTGGAAAAAGCGTAATGTCATTCCTGCGACACGATATGAACAGATTTTAGAAGCTGCTACGTCTTATAGTATTGATTTATCCGATATTATTCAAGTTGGTAAAACTGTTGATTTGGCCGATAACGAGAATAATAACGAGAATAAGAATGATAATGATTTTGTGAAAGTTGTTTCCGGTACTTTTGAGAAGGATGAAAAACCTAAAGTATCTGTGCAAGGAACAACAACACAAAAGCAAGCAAGTGATCTAGATGCCAGATTAGCTGCAACAGAGAAAAAAGCAGTGACAAAAAGCACATGGATTAACGTGATGCTGATTGTTATTGTTGTTGTTTCTATTGTTGTGCTTCTTTGGCCTTCTTCGCAAGAGGTGATTCAAAATGAGGGACGTTTAAATATACTGGAGACTGATGTTGATCAGTTGCGCGGTGATGTTGATGCGGTTAGATCTGAGCAATCTTTTTTAAGTACGTTAATTCCGCAAGACCTTGACCAGCGTATTGCTAATTTACAGGAACAGGCACGATCGACTCAGAAAAAATTAGGTGAAGCATTGGATAAGGTTGGTGAGATTTCCAATGATGTTCTTGGTGAAAATGCCGGAAGCGTTAGTGAGCGCATTGCTGTTATTGAAAATCATGTGTCTGATCTTACTTCATCTTCGCAAATTACAGATGTTTTGAATAAATTTAAGAAGTTAGGTGAAACTGTTGGTGGTCAACAACAATTAAGCTCGACAGTCTCGGAGCTTAATTCATTGATATTTGGTCTTGGCGGTGAAGATGACGGGCAGTTTGAGCAGATGCTTTCAGTAGCTCGTGAGAAAAGTTCAACATTGAACCAGACTTTTGATGGAGTTCCTGCTCAGGAGTTGAAAGCTGCTGCTCTTTTACTTGGTATGACTCAATTTCGTCAGAGTCTTAATCGTGATAATCAACCATTTGATCAGGATTTACAGCTTCTTATTAATTTAATGGGAAAAGATAATCCGGAGCTTGTGGATTCTTTGCAACGTTTATCTCCACATGCAGAGCAAGGAATTCTTACGCTTGGAGGTTTAACAGATGAATTTAAGATTTTGGCAGGAGATGCTGTCGTTGCGTCACTTCGCGGTGAAGATGTTGCTTTCTCGGAAAAAGCTAAAGCTCGGTTAAATGAAGTTCTACAGATTGAAAAAGATGGTGAGCTTATTACGGGAATTCCTGTGCAAGCTACGGTGTTAAAGGCGGAGAGTTTGTTAAAAAATGGAGATATTGTTGGTGCTATTGAACAAATGGAAGCATTGGACGGCGCGCCAAGAGAGGCTATGGAACCGTGGCTGAATGAGGCTAAAGCTACAATGCTTGCTCAACAGCTTAAAGATCTTATGGGACAAGGTGTAAAAGCTTTGTCTAATGCTGATTTTGATTTTGGCGGTTCACAATTTATTCATAATGAAGAAACTGGAATTCTTATATTAAAACCCGGTTTGCGTTTAAAGCCTTATAAAGCCTTTTAATAAAAGGAGAAGTGAAATGATTAAGCCTCTTTGGTTTATGGTTAAAGTAGGTTTTTTGGTAGCATTGGCGTTGTGGGTTGTTGAAAATCCCGGATTTGTTGAAATTGAATGGCTTGATTATGCTATTCGTATTCATATTGGTTTGTTTCTGGTTTTATTTATTGCTGTTATTTTGCTTAGTATTTTCATTTATCGTGTAATCCGTACTTTTGTTGATTTCCCGAAAAGTTTTCGCCGTTATAAAGAAATTAATTCCCGAAATAAAGGTTATAACGCTCTTACTCTTGGTTTGACTGCTGTTGCTGCCGGTGATACTAAGTCAGCGATTTCTCAGGCGCGGTTGGCAAATAAATATTTAGATCATAAAAATGGTCTTGTGCTTTTATTACAGGCACAAGCTGCGCGTTTGGATGGTCGGGAAGAAGATGCACACGAGAGTTTTGTGGCATTGCTTGAGAATAAAGAAGCCTCTTTTCTTGGTGTACGAGGGCTTTTACAAACTGCACTTGATTTACAAAATTATGAAGAGGCGCTTGATTTTGGACGGCAGGCTTTGGAAATGCATCCAAAACAAGACTGGATTATTAAAACTGTTTACGGACTTGAAATTCGTCAACGTGATTGGGGAAATGCACGGAAAACGCTTGTTAAAGCTGAAAAACTCAGAATCATAACAAAAGAAAAAGCTAAAAGTGATCGTTGTGTTATGTTTTTAGCAGAAGCGGAAATTCTTTTGGAAGAAAATAAAAGAGAAGAAGCTCTAAATAAATTCAAAAAAGCATATAATCTTGATTCAACTTTTATTCCGGCCATTACACAATTAGCAAGATTTTATAATCAAGCAGGTAATTATCGTAAGGCTATTGCTGTGATTGAGAAGAGCTGGAAATATGCGCCGCATCCTGAGTTTGTAAAAATATGGGATGATTTGCGCCTTTCTTCACGTTTTAAAAAGAAGTTCGGGTGTTTGCAATGGTTTAAGAAATTACTTTCCATCAATCCTGATGTAGCGTGTGGGCAGTTAGCAGCAGGTGAGATAGCTCTTGAGGAAGGTCTGTGGGGTGAGGCTCGGACTTATTTTAAACGCGCTGAAGAGCTTGAGCCGACAATGAAGCTTTATCGTTTACTTGCTTCGCTTGAGGAACGCTCTTCACAAAATGGGGAGTCTGCTATTATTTGGCTTGAAAAAGCTGCTTTAGCACCTGTTGGTAAGGTTTGGATGTGTGTTGAAACAAGTCGTATTTATGAGAATTGGCATCCGATAGCGCAGCCTCATGGAAGTTTTAATACAATTGAATGGTGCGATTCGCATAATAATATTACTGAAACCGGTTTGTTTATTGGTTGCAAGTCTATGGTAGATGGGTTTGCTTGACTTTGGGAAAATGTTAAAGCAAGGGGAAAATGTTAAAGCAAGCCTCTAAAATTTGATTATTCCTTTTTGAAGGGCGTGAAGTAGAGTTATTCCTGCAAGAAAACCACCGAGATGGGCTTGCCAAGCTATGTTTCCTTCGCTGATGAGTCCTGATCCAATCATGAAAATAATCCAAAAGGTAATGATTGGCCACATCCCCCGTTTACTTATGTTGCCAAGTTGATTTCTTTGATTCATTAAAATGAGCATAGCTCCGAATAAACCATTAAGTCCGCCTGATGCGCCGATAACAGGCGAAATTGTAAACGGGTTGAAGATAAAATATGTAATAGCTCCTGAAATTCCACAAATAAAGAAAAAGATAATAAAACGGCGCGTACCGAATTCTTTTTCAAAAAACATTCCAAAGGCTAGCCCCATAACGGTGTTAAACATTACATGTGTCCAACTTCCATGAATAAACATATGTGTGATGATGCCAAAAGGCGCACTCCAGCTCCATTCAAAAGTTCCGGTGAAATAGCCGGGTATAAAGCCAAACATATAGAATGCTTTAAGTGTTTGTCCTGAGTCTAAAAAGACAGACATAATTATATGTATAATTAAAAATGAACAAATAAGAATGCGCGTGAATGGTGGAATTTTTCCTGCATTTAAAAATGGAATTTGTTTTTCTTTTTGTAGTTTTTTGTATTCTTTTCTCCATATTTTTTCTTTTGTTTTACGCGAACTTTTACGTTCCTTTGTATTAGGAAAGGTTACAATTTTATTTTTATCATGACCGTTGCCGGAATTATTTTTATTATTCATGTTGAGGAGAATAGAAACAAAAATCGCATCACTCAAGAAGTAATGCGATTTTATAGTTTGATTGGAGTAGTTCTAACGTGTCTGGACAGTATTGTTCTATCCTGATTATTCCCCTTAAAAATTAGCCAAGGCCTTGCCTAGAACCAATGTCAGCATTTTTTTCACGGTCATATTTGTAACTTGCCGTTTCATCGCCTTTTGGTTCCATAAAACTCGGAGGTTCGTATTTTGTTACGAAATCACCTGCTTTAGAAAGTAAATCTGTTGCAATAATCTTTCCATGTTCCATTTGATCTGCCAAAGCACCCATAACTTTACCAAAGGATTCTTTAGCAATTTCTGTGCCCATAACCATCATATCAATGATTTTCCCAAATTCAGGTATGCTTCCTTCGATCACACTTTCAAAAGCAGTAGACATAATATTTTTCATGTCTTTCAGTGATTTTTTGGCTGGTTTTCTCCCGCCTGAACCACCTTTTCCGCTGGAAGATTTTCCTTTTTCATCATCATCTTCTTCTTCCTTTTTATTTTCATTATTGTTAACAATTTCAACATCTACATAAGTTGGGGATTGAAAGCAGACAGGATAATATTTTAATTTTTGAGGCTCAAGATTTCTACCAACAAATCCGGCTTTAATCTCGATGCGAATTTTATCTGGATTACGCCAGTCTAAAACCACGCAATGGCTCTTATATTCTCCGGGTTGCCTGTATGACTGAACAAGCCGTTTGCCCGGATAAAATGGTTCAGTAACACCTGCTTGCGCTAGAAATTCTTTAACATTTAATTGCATTTTATACTACTCCTGATGTTTACCGTCGTTTATCCTGTTTCCAGTTTTATACTGGTTATTCGTTACGGAAATTGTATTCATTTTCGCCTGAAATGGTTAAGAAATAATTAACAATTATTAGTTTTATGAAATAATTCGTTTTTTGATGATGTGGGGTGTTTTCTGCTATACTAAATATGAGTTTACAAAGAGGCATTATGTATTGATGATTCGTAAATTTTTGTTAGGTTTTTTGATGTCGGCAATTTTCTTTATTGTTGGGCAGCCTTTTTTTGTAGAGGCTGGTATTTTTCTAAAACCAAATTCAAAAAATGAAAAAACTGAAATTGTAAAAAAGAAAAAGGGTGCTATTTTTCTACCTTACAAGAATTCTGAGTCTACAAAAAATTCAAAGACAAATGCGTATTATAAGAAAAAAGCAATAAAAACAACACACTATGTTGCTACACGTCTTAACAAGATTAAAGAATTTGATCCATCTTTTATTAGTATGCGTGGTTTCAGGTTTCGTAGTGTTGAGGAAGTTTTGACGGTTGCTTCGGCTTATAGAGCGCCTAAAATTCAGGCTATGAAACAAATAGAATCGGCTAACAGGAGAAATGCTATTTTAGCTCAGGCAAAATTTGATAGTTATAATACATTTACTACAGCACATGATTTTACAGATGAAGAAAATAAAATTATGGATGATAGTGAGAAGAAAAGTGAAGCGTATAAAAGTCCTGTAAATAAAGTGCTTAAAAATCCTGTTAATGTGTTTAAGAAAAAGCACTAAATAATAATTTTTAAAATATAGTCATATTCATTTACTTTATTGTCCATGCTAGTCTCCGGTTATGGATTTCTTGTTATTTATAGATTTTTCCGATTGGCTTGTTTTATTGCTATCATTGGTTGTATTGGGTGCATGTTCCGGTTTTTTGGCCGGACTTCTTGGTGTCGGTGGTGGTATCGTTCTTGTGCCCGGACTTTTTTATATATTTCAGTTTCTTGGTTTTCCTTCTGCTGATTTTATGCATTTGTTTATTGGAACATCTTTAGCAATTATTATTGTGAATGGGACATTTTCCGTGATGTCTCATAATAAAAGAGGCGCAGTTGATTTTATGCTTGTTAAGCATATTGGCGTAGGAATCATATTTGGTGTTTTTTTGGGAACTGTATTTGTAAGTGTTTTAAGCGGTGCTACGCTCAAGCTGTTTTTTGCGATTGTTCTTTTGTTTTTAGCAATTATTATGATTGTAAATCCTGCACGTTTTATCTTGTGGCACAAAGCTCCTAATCAGTTATGGATGGGAGTGGCCGGTGTTGTTATAGGCTGTATTTCTACGTTGATCGGTATTGGTGGAGGTTCGTTGAGTGTCCCGTTTATATCTTTTTGTAGAGTTCCTATTCATAGGGCTATCGGCACAGCCGCAGCGTTAGGGCTGGTTATTTCTATTCCTGCGGTACTTGGTTTTATTATTATTGGCTGGGGAGTTGAGGGTTTGCCTCCATATTCTCTTGGCTATATTAGTGTACCGGCATGGGCGCTTATTATTCCGAGCAGCATTTTAAGCATACCTTTTGGTGTTAAGATTTCACATCTTGCTCCTGTTCCAGTGTTGCGCAAGATTTTTGCAGGATTTATGATTATTGTTGCATGCAAGATGTGGATGGATGTTTTATGAGCGGTTTTCATATTGCTATTAAAAAACCTATTGAGAGATTGGGGCTTGTTAATGTTTACCAAATACGCGGATTTTTATTTTTAGCAGCTCTTTGTTTATATGCATTTTTAGGATCTCCAACACCTGATAGTCCGGGTTTTGTTGAGGTGTTTATTGCTATTTTATTACTGGCATCTATTGGATTTTCAGGATTGTTGTTTGCTTTATCTGTAGATATAAAAGCTCCGTTATGGTGCTCTGCCGGACAAGTATTGTTATTGTATGGTTTGAGCGTGCCTGTGTTTATGAGTATTATTCAAGGACATGCTGTAATACAGGTTTTACGGGATATTTTCCCTTTTTTGTTTTTATTATTACCTGTGTTTATGAATGAATTATGCAGGCGTTATCCGGATATATTTAGATATATACTCAAGGGTGTTTTGATTATTGGTATTATTTTTTCTGTACGTGCGATTATTGATATTCAATATCAGATATTTAATATATTTAATATACAGGCAGGGGATGAACTGACATATTTTGAAAATGCGCCAACGGTTTTGTTTACCTCTTTATTTATTATTGGTTATGTCGGGCAATATTTTATTGAGAATTTTACATTTAAAGCTTTTATGTTTTTTATAGCCGGCTGTGTTTTGACTTTGTTAGTTTTATTTCCAGTGGCATTGACAGCGCAGCGCGCTAGTTTGGGTTATGTCGTTTTTTATGTTCTTAGCTTGATTGTTATTGCTTTTTACAAAGCTCCATATAGGGCATTTGTTATTGTGAGTATTGTTGTTGCCTTGTTATTGCCTTTTTATAGTGTAATGGAATTAATGTTTGATACTTTACTGCAAAAGAATGCCCTTGTAGGTGTTAATGCACGTTTTGATGAGTTGCTAAAAGTATGGAGTGAGATTTCAAAATCATTATCTACCCTTGCTTTTGGAGTTGGTTGGGGTGGAAGCTTTGAATCTCCGGCGGTGGCCGAGGTAAGCGTTAATTACACACATAGTCTTTTAAGCTCAGCACTTCTTAAAACAGGTATGATTGGTGTTGTTCTTACTGTTTTTTATCTTTTAGGGTTGGCTAAGCTTTTATATGGATTTTTGCGCTGTAATCCTGTGTTGTCTTTGGCTTTGGCGGGGACTGTTTTTATTGATGTCTTTTTATATGCGAGCTTTAAATCTCTTGATTTTGGGTTGGTTTTACTTTTGATCTCTTCTTATAGTTTTTCACAAGAGAACGTTGCAAAAGAGCGCTAGCTGTTGTATTCAAAAACATCTAATATCTTTAACTTAAAAGCGTTTTCCGATCCATATTATGCGTAGGCCGTCTGTATTATTTATTAATCGTGTTTATCCTCCGGTTCGTGGGGCAACCGGTCGTGTTTTGCGTGATCTTGCCCATTCTTTTGTGCGTAAAGGGTGGCAGGTTAGTGTTATTACTACTGGGGCAAAAGCTTCAAAAGAGTTTGATAACGGAGTTCGCGTTATTAGAATTAAAGGCGCAGAGAAGCCGTCTAATGTTTTTAGCTATTGTTTGATTTGGTTGAAAATGCTTGTGGTGGCGTTCCGTCTTCCTAAAATACATTTACTTGTTACCATGAGTGATCCTCCTTTTTTATTGTTAGTTGGGCAGATTGTTAAACGTTTTAAAGGTTGTCGCCATATTAACTGGTGTCATGATCTTTATCCGGATATTTTTCCTGCTATCAATGTGCGTTTGCCTGTTTTTATAATGAAACTGCTTAGGTCTTTGGCGCGTAATGCAATGTGTAACGCGGATAAGGTTATTGTTATTGGTCGCTGCATGGCTCGGCGTTTGGCGTATGACGGGGTTAATTCTAAAAACATTACCATGATTCCAAATTGGCCTAA
Source organism: Alphaproteobacteria bacterium (assembly GCA_023140215.1). Lineage (GTDB taxonomy): Bacteria > Pseudomonadota > Alphaproteobacteria > Micavibrionales > Micavibrionaceae > JAJRYK01. Next base: position 4,542 of record JAGLMC010000045.1, on the reverse strand, counting down.
TTTTGAATTAATGCAAGCATCTGTAAGTAAAAATAGTTTTAATGATATTGCTCATGAGTCATTACATGTTGATGGTTCAAAATCCTATGAAGAACAGCTTAAAGATTCTCCGAAATTCCGTGTGCTTTATGCCGGAAATATTGGACTTGTGCATCCAATTGATAGTATTTTAGACGCTGCCGAGATATTGAATAATGATCAGTCTGATATTGAGTTTGTATTTGTAGGCGATGGGGCGCGTTTTGATGAAATTGTTCTGGAACGTTCTCGCAGAAATCTTGATAATATTCGATTGTTGCCTTTTCAGCCGCTTAGTCGTTTGAAAGAGTTAATGGAAAGTGGAGATGTGCATTTAATTTCTCTTAAAGAAAGTGCTTCCGGCATGTCGGTTCCAAGTAAGCTGTATTCTGCGTTTGCTGTAGGCCGTCCATGTATTTTTATTGGATCTGCTGAATCAGAGGCAGCGAAAGTAATTACTGATTATAAGGCCGGTATGGTTGTGCCACAGGGGAATCCACAACTTTTAGCTGAGAGTATTAAGCAATATCGTTTAAGCGGTGAGGATTGGTTTGCTGCACATAATGGTGCTATGTCTGCTGGAAAGGTATTTGTGCCAGAAAATGCTATTGATGCATGGATAGAGCGAGCATATAGCATTGTCGAGCCGGATTTAAAATCTGTATAAATTCTTGGAGAATCAAGAGTATGAGCAATATTGAAAAAGAATATCCCAAAACCTTGCAAGAGGTTCTGAATGATCTGTGGTGTGCAAAAAAGTTTATGCTTACCGGTATGATCGTCGGGGTTATTTGTGCTGGAATTTTTATTTTTAGTGCTGTGCCTCATTACAAAGCTCAGATGATTGTTTCTCCCGCTAATCCTATGAATGGTGCTGAGGTATCTTCTTTGTTGGCAGATGATAATTTATTTGCTCTTCGTTATCTTGCGCAGCGCGTTGGGGTGTCTAGTTCTTCAGATTTTGTGCGGTTTGAAACTACTTACTCAGGGGCTTCAGTTGCAGCTCTTCTTTTAAAAGATACTGCAATAGTTTCGGGTTTATCACAGGATAAGAGTTTTCTTTTTTCTAAAAAAGACAAAGATTGGAATGCAGCAAGGCTATCTGAATATATTGAAAAAAATGTACGTATGAATAATGTTGGAACAAGTTCGATGCGTTATATGAGTTATAATCATTCAAGTCCGGAATTTGCAGCATATTTTTTACATCATATTCATCGTACAACAGATGAATTAATTCGTGTTAAAATTCGTAAAGCTGCTGCTAAACGTATTCTTTATCTAGAGGATATGATTACAAATACAATGAATCCTGAGCATAGACGTGCTTTAACAACTTTGCTTTTGGAGCAAGAGCGTCTTCAAATGCTGGTTTCTATTGAAACTCCTTATGCAGCAATAGTTATTGAACCTGCATTTGTTTTTCAAAAAGCTGTTTGGCCTAATGTAATGTTTGTTTTTGTTACATTTTTGTTTGTTGGAATTATTCTTGGTTTTGCTATTTATAATTTAACGGCTGGAATATTTAAGGAGAAAAATGCTGCACCATTTACATCTGAAAAACAAAAGCGTTGGTATAAATCGGATAATCATAACAGCAATGAAAAAATATTAGATGAAAAAGATATTATTGAAGCTGCTAAATAGATATGACAAATTCACTACTTTAGGAGTGAAGCAACAATGTCAGGGAATAAATGAAAATAACTATAAAATCCCTGTTAGCGTTATTGTTGTAACCAAGAATGAAGGGGAGCGTATAGAGCGCTGTTTGGCCTCTCTTAGTGCTTTTGATGATGTTTGGGTTGTGGATTCTGATAGTAGTGATGAAACACAAGCTATAGCTTTATCTATGAATGCGAATGTTGTTAATTTTGTTTGGGATGGGCAATATCCAAAAAAACGTCAGCGTTGTTTAAATAATCTCGATCTGGCCTATTACTGGGTGTTTTTTGTTGATGCTGATGAGGTGCTAACAGAGGATCTGGTGGAGGAAATCAGAGCTTTGGATTTTAAAGCTGCGGGATATTTTGTGAAGGGTCGTTATGTGTTTGAAGGTAAAGCTTTGCGCTTTGGATTGCGCAATAACAAGTTAGCTTTATTTGACAGGCGTTGCATTGAATTTCCGGTTGTAAATGATTTGGGAATTTTAGGAATGGGCGAGATTGAAGGACATTATCAGCCTGTTTTAATGAAAGGGCATTTGCATGAAAAAATTGTTCAGTTAAAGGCTTCGCTTTTGCATTATGCTTATGAGGATATTAATCGTTGGAACGAGCGACATAAACGTTATGCTCTTTGGGAAAAGGAAATTAATAAACGTCAAGTATTGCCGCATGATAAACGTTTGTTAAAAAAGGTTTTTAAGCTGTTGCCGTTTCAAGCATCTATGGCATTTTTATATAGCTATATTTTAAAGCTTGGTTTTTTTGATGGAGCGCGTGGATTTCGTTTCGCACAAAGCAGATGGCGGTATTATAAAATGATTGATATAGCGTGACGCTTATAAAATAATCATGCTATTAAGGTCACGACTGTGACCCGCCCTTTGTGGGGCGAAGCCTGCGTGGCGTTTGAACGCAGATATATAGCGTGAGCATTATAAAATAATCATGCTATATAAAGGTCACGACTGTGACCCGCCCCTTATGGGGCGAAGCCTGCGTGGCGTTTGAACGCAGATATGAGGCTTGATTCTTCAGGGTTTGTTATTTTTTTGATTTTATTCTCCAATAAAAATTTGGTGCGATCTGCCGTATTTTCCACATAAGATTCTGTATTGTATAGATCATTGCATTTGTAAATGTGTTTGAGATTTTATTTTCTTTGCGTATTTGCATTTGTTCTTTTCGTCCTAACTGCGCATTTTGTTGTGAAATTCCGCCACTTTCAAAAATACATAGCGGAACAGGCAGATATAAAATTTTATCTTTATTTTTTAAAAAACGCACAGTTAAATCATAATCCGCAGCAATTTTATATTTCTCGTCATAGTGCATATCAGTTAAAGCTTCACGGCGATAAAGCATTGATTGGTGGTGAGTGAACATGCCAAGTGCCGGTTTTGAGAATGGTCGCGCCGGTTTATATAAGCATTCTTTTGTAGTTAAAGCTTCGAGAGCATCACCATAAATAAAATCAGGTACTATTGAGCAGGTATAAATTGCCTCTGCTAATTCAGCTAAAGTGTCTGGCGCAGCAAGGGTATCTCCTGCATTGAGGAAGAGAATATATTTTCCGTTGGCAAGTTTAAGTCCTTTATTCATGGCATTATAAATGCCGTTATCTTTTTTAGATATCCAGAGTGCGTTTGTTTTCTTTAGCCATTCAGGAGTGTCGTCATTTGAGCCACCGTCAATTATAATCCATTCTAAATCTTGATTGGTTTGAGCGTGAATGGATGCAGCCGTATTTTTTAGCCCGTTTAGGTTATTTAATGTGATTGTTATGATTGTGAAAAGGGAAGATTGAGTCATGATTCCGTGATTTTTATTAGTGTTGTTTATGTCTTTTTCTACAGATTTTAAAGGTGATTATAGCAAAATCAAAAAGCTCTTCAAAAGAATAATATTAGATGTTAGCTTGTCTTTTATAAAAAACCATGTAGAACTTGTGTGCTGTGTATAAGTGAATTAGGAAGGCTAAATGTCTGCATCTAAATTAGTCAAGCCATCAATAGAGTATAAAGAAAGCTATATTGAAGCTATAAAAGAGTTTCAAATAGAAGAGCGTTATACTTTCCTGAAAATTGAGGATCTGGAAAAAAATTTCAAACAATTTATTGAAGATATCAATACAGGAAAACGCCATTTGCATAAGCCATATGTTGATTGGGTTGTTTCTGTGCCTGAAACGATCTTATGGCTTGTTAAAGAAGATCAATATATAGGAACATTTAACATCCGTCACCGTCTAAACTGGCATTTGGAAAAATGGGGAGGACATGTGAATTTCATGATTCGTCCTTCAATGCGAGGTAAAGGGTTTGCTAAAAAAATTCTAAATAAGGGAATACCGATTGTATCTCATTTTGGCATAGATCGTGCGCTTATAACAATTGATCCGGAAAATAAAGATGCTATTAAAGTAGTTGAATTTTGTGGTGCTGAATTTGAAGATGAACTTCAAGCAACAAATCAGTTTCCTGCCCGTAAACGTTATTGGCTGGATTGTTCCTAAAGTCAGAATTACTAATGAAATCTAAAAAAGCAAAAAAAATAAAAAAAGTAAAACTTCAGAATAAGAAAAAAAGGGTACGCTATAGAAAAAGAAAGAAAAAACAAAATGTCTCTTTTTTTCGTTGGTTTGTTAAATGGATGTTTGTTTTTGGACTTTGGAGTGTCATTTTTCTGACTGGACTCATTGCTTGGTATGCAGGAGAACTTCCTGATATTACAAAACAAGTTACGTTTGAGCATAAAACATCAATGACTATTAAAAGCGCAGATGGCTCAATAATAACGCATTATGGAGAAACTAAAGGACAAAACGTTTCGGTCGAAAAACTCCCGCCTCATCTTATTT
>JAGLMC010000044.1 GCA_023140215.1 Alphaproteobacteria bacterium | reverse complement strand
TTAAAATGCATCTTCACTGAACCAATTGGACCATGACGCGCCTTTGCCACAATGCATTCACCAATATTATGAGCACGAGTCATACTTTCCTGCCAAGTCATATGTTTTTCTGTGCCGGGCTCCGGCTCTGTACGAGCCAAATAATATTCCTCGCGATAGACAAACATCACCACATCTGCATCCTGCTCAATAGAGCCTGACTCACGAAGATCAGAAAGCTGAGGACGTTTATCCTCACGCTGTTCAACCTGACGTGAAAGCTGAGAAAGTGCCAAAACCGGAATTTCCAGCTCTTTAGCTATGGCTTTAAGCCCCCTTGTAATCTCCGAAACTTCCTGTACGCGATTATCCCTACCCTGTTTAGAGCCTGTACCGCGCAAAAGCTGCAAATAATCAACTATCAGCAAGCTAAGACCATGCTGACGTTTTAATCTACGGGCTTTTGTTCTTACTGCGCTAATAGAAAGAGCCGGAGTATCATCAATATAAAGCGGTATCTGGCTCAGCTCTTGTGATGCCTCAACAAATTTACGGAAATCATCTTGCTTGATATTACCCTTACGGATGGAGTCTCCGGATATTCCGGAACGATCAGATAAAATACGGGTTGCAAGCTGATCCGCAGACATCTCAAGCGAGAAAAATCCAACAATAGCACCTTCTTTGCCTCCTGTTTCTGCATAACGTCGAGCAGTATTAAAAGCTATGTTGGTTGCTAAAGCCGTTTTTCCCATCGAAGGCCGACCGGCTAAAATAAGTAGATCAGAATTTTGTAATCCTCCCAGCTTTTTATCCATATCATTAAGACCTGTAGTAGCTCCTGTGACATTGCCTTGTGTATTAAAGGCTTTTTCCGCCATTTCAATGGCCACCACCACAGAATTGCGTAATGTTTCAAAACCTCCTCTGGATGAACCGTTTTCTGCAAGATCGTAAAGTCGTGATTCAGCTTTTTCGATCGTACTTGTAGAATCAACATCCAGAGAATGATTGTACGAATCATTAACAACATCTTCCCCCAAAGAAATAAGCTCTCTTCGCAAATGCAAATCATAAATTGCACGTGCATAATCTACAACATTAACCACACTAATAACGCTGGCAGCCAAATCCGCAAGATATTCCGAACCGCCAACATCTGACAAATCTTCATCTTTCTCGAAATAATTCTTAAGTGTTACAGGTGAAGCCGTTTGCCCACGATCAACAAGTGTTATAATTGTTTCATAAATACGCTGATGTGCCGGCATAAAGAAATGAATCGGGCGCAAATAATCCTCAATGCGTTCTAACGCACGATTATTAATCAATAACGCACCAAGCAATCCTTGCTCTGCATCCAGATTATTGGGAAGAATTCTATAGTTTAGGGACGCTTTATTAGTGTCCGTACTATCCGCTAGATTTTTTAAAACTGTGTTTTTACTCATTGCAAGAAACTAGCAGAAATTTTAACCTGATACATCCTTGAATATCTTTTTCCCCTGTGAATAACGGGGACACATTAGTTTAAATATATTTCCGTTTCCCATTTTAAAAAATCCCCGCCTTAAACAGCAGGGATTTTAATAAATAACTATAAATTAAAAAAAATACTATTCAGCTTTTGCTTCTTCAGCTTCAGTTATATCTTGTTCATTATCTTCAGCTTCTTCTAATGCAGCTTTAACAGCCGCAGCTTCTTCAGCAGCTTTTATTTCAGCCTTTGCCTCGGCTTTAACTTTTTGTTCTGCTTCCTTGATAGCATCTTTTTCAGCTTTTACAGCTTCAGCTTCTTGCTTTTCTTTTTCAACTTCCAAAGCTCCCTCTTCAAGAACTTCTTTTAGGTCTGCCTCATCAGGTATATCTTGCTCTTTTTGAGTAGTTTTAACAGCCTCATCAGTAATTAAAGCATGGCCTGTTTTAGCCTGAATTTCAGCCTCTTCAACACTACGTGCAATATTGATGGTTACTTCAACCTTAACTTCAGGATGCAAAGAAATTTCAACAGGATAAAAACCAATAGATTTAAAGCTCTGGTTCAAAAGAACCATATCACGTCTAATTGTTTCCTTAGAAACTTCTGTTATTTCTGCGGCAATATCACGTGATGTAACTGAACCGTAAAGATGTCCGCTTTCAGATGCTTGGCGAATTAAAGGAACTTTAATGCCAGATAATTTCTTCGCTAATTTTTCTGCATCTTTTTGTCCTTTTACACTCTCAGCTTCCAGCTTTTTCTTTTGAGCTTCAAAATATGCAATATTTTGTTCACTCGCGCGCAAAGCTTTTTTCTGCGGTAAAAGGTAATTACGTGCATAACCGGACTTTACAGAGATAACATCTCCCATACCGCCCAGCTTTTCAACACGTTCCAAAAGAATAACTTGTGTAGCCATTTTAAAAATCCTTTCTTTCTTACGTGTTATCTACGAGATCCACGGCCAGTATCTATTTCGTTAGAAACATACGGCATTAAAGCCATGTAACGCGCATTTTTAATTGCTTTTGCAAGCTCACGCTGTTTTTTTTGTGATACAGCCGTAATACGGCTTGGAATCATTTTTCCACGTTCAGAAATATACCGGCTTAAAAGGCGTGTATTTTTCCAATCAATTTTTGGAGCATTCGAACCACTAAACGGACATGTCTTCTTACGACGAAAAAATGGACGTCTAACTGTTGGAGCATCTGTTACACCCATTATGCAGCCTCCTCTTTCTTTTCTTTACTATATTTAAATTTCTTATTGTCATCTTTATCAGATGCTTTTTCGACCATAATAGATGGTTCATCAGATAATTGATTCTGACGTATAGTAAGGCTGCGTATTACATCTTCATTCAGACGCATAACACGTTCAAGCTCAATAACAGCGTCAGACGGCGCATCCACCTCAATAAGAACATAATGTCCTTTACGGCTTTTATTAATGCGATAGGCTAACATACGTAAGCCCCAATTTTCTGTTTTGTGAATTTTACCACCATTATCAGTGATAATTTTTGAGAACTGCTCTGTCAGATCTTTAACCTGTGCTTCAGTCAAATCTTGCCGTGCAATGAACACGGTTTCATAATAAGGCATAAATATGCTCCTCTCGGTTTCAAGCTCTACATAAACTTTATGCCATTAACGGCTAAATCTACTAAAGAGCGAAGCTGACACAACCATTGCACCAGCGAGGTTATCAAATTGGATGGGACTATAATCCAAGGCCTACTTGAAAAGCAAGGATTATTTTAATGATTAACAAAATGACTATAACATATCTATTTCAAAAGTTTCCCAGATATGCGAATACAAGATACTTTATAGTCACTTGGAGTTTACAATGAGTTATGCATTTATTTTCCCCGGACAAGGATCACAATTTGTTGGAATGGGAAAAGATTTATCCGAATCTTTTTCAGAAGCTAGAGAGGTTTTTGAAGAAGTTAACGAATCACTTAATCAAAATCTAACAAAAATCATGTTTGAAGGATCAGAAGAAGATCTCAACCTGACAGAAAATACACAACCTGCCCTTATGGCTGTCTCAATGGCTGTTATTGCTATTTTAAAAAAACAATCCAATATTGAAATTGCAGATACTTGCAGTTTTGTTGCAGGGCATTCTCTAGGAGAATATTCTGCTCTTACCGCTACGAAAGCATTTAATCTTGCAGATACTACAAAGCTTTTAAAACTTCGTGGACAAGCAATGCAAAAAGCTGTGCCGGTAGGAATTGGGTCAATGGCTGCTATTTTAGGGCTTGATTTTAATGTTGTTCAAGATATTACTCAACAAGCTTCAAAAGATGAGATTTGCACAACGGCTAATGATAATTCTAACGGACAAGTTGTGATTAGCGGTCATAAAACTGCTATTGATTCCGCTATTAAACTTGCGATAGAAAAAGGAGCTAAACGCGCTATCATTTTGCCTGTGAGCGCACCTTCTCATTGTTCATTGATGCAACCCGCGGCAGATATTATGGCTGAGGCTTTGGCAAAAACAGATATTAAACAAGCAATTATTCCCGTTGTATCTAATATAACTGCACGAGAAGTCTCAATACCGGATGATATTCGACGCTTGCTGGTTGAACAAATTACCGGCATGGTTCGCTGGCGTGAATCTGTACTTTGGATGAAAGAACAAGGTGTAACCAATATGATTGAAATAGGTGCTGGAAAAGTATTATCAGGACTGGTAAGACGCATTGATCATGATATATCCTGTGAAAGTGTAGGAACACCGGAACAAATAGAAAAATTTATCAATACAATGAATGTTTAGAAATAATAAATTATTAATAAAACAAAAAGGTTAGAATATATGTTTAATTTATCAGGTAAAACAGCGCTTATAACCGGTGCAACAGGTGGTATCGGTGGAGCTATTGCCAAAGCTTTACACGCTCAGGGCGCACATGTCGGAATATCAGGCCGTAATGAAAAGAAACTCTCTGAACTGGCAAATGAGCTTAATGAACGCGTTTACATTCTACCCGCTGACCTTTCAAAGGACGATGCTATTATAAACCTTGTAAAACGCGCTGAAGAAGCTCTGGGTCAGATTGATATTTTAGTGAATAATGCCGGTCTAACTCGTGATAACCTTTCTATGCGGATGAAAGATGAAGAATGGCAAGAAGTAATTGCAGTAAATATGAGCGCAACTTTTAAGCTTGCCAAGACTGTACAACGCGGAATGATGAAACGTCGTAATGGACGCATTATAAATATTGCCTCTGTTGTTGGAGTCACAGGAAATCCGGGTCAGTGCAACTATGTAGCATCAAAAGCCGGTATGATCGGCTGGTCTAAAGCAATGGCACAAGAAATAGCTTCCCGTGGAATTACCGTTAATTGTATTGCTCCGGGATTTATTTCTACTGCTATGACCAATGCGCTAAGTGATGATCAAAAAGATAAGATTAATGCAACTATTCCGGCTAGAAAAATGGGGACACCTGAGGATATCGCTACTGCTACAGTCTATCTCGCTAGTGCTGAAGCCTCCTATATGACCGGTCAGACCATCCATGTGAATGGCGGTATGGTTATGATTTAATTTAAAACAATAAAATTAAACAACATATATAAGCTAATTATCTACGCCAGCCCCTAATTTAGCTATAATATTAATAATTTTCTTATCCACATTCAGAAACATTTGTGTAATTAAAACCCTTCTCTGAACATTCCAAATATGATAGCCAAATAAAGACTTGCATTCGAAATGCTGTCTGATTAAAGTCCGGCAAGTTGGAAGAAACAAGTTGAATGAAAATCATCATTAGATGAATTAAACATAATTAATTATAACAAGATGAAGGACATATACGATGAGTGACGTTGCAGAACGCGTTAAAAAGATCGTTATTGAACATTTGGGTGTTGAAGAAGATAAAGTAACCGAAGCGGCTAGCTTTATTGATGATCTCGGTGCAGATTCACTGGATACAGTGGAACTGGTTATGGCATTTGAAGAAGAATTTTCTGTTGAAATTCCCGATGATGCTGCTGAAAAAATTCAAACAGTTGGCGATGCTATCAATTTTATTAAAGAAAACGCTACTGAATAAACATCGGTCATGTCCTCAATCCGGCTTATGAAAGTAAGCACCCTTTACGAGGATATGGTAAAACGTAACAAATAGTTATGTGATTTACCAAGCCCCCGCTTTTGCGGGGGTGACGTTTTAAAGAAAGTATTTCTATGCGTAGAGTCGTTATCACAGGTATGGGTATGGTATCGCCGTTAGGCGTTGGTGTTGCTCATAACTGGGCAGCTGTTACGGCTGGTAAAAATGGCATTACCGCAATTAAGCATTTTGATGCTTCAGACATTGCATCTCAAATTGCTGGAATTATTCCCAAAACTACTGATGAAACTCCTGTAAACGGAGCGTTTAACCCTGATCTTTTTGTAGAACCTAAAGACCAGCGGAAAATTGATGACTTTACAATTTATGCTTTATCCGCATCAGCGGAAGCAGTTAAAGACAGCGGATGGATTCCTCAAAACGATGAAGATAAAAACCGAACCGGCGTTATGATCGGCTCTGGAATTGGCGGGCTTGGAACAATGGATAATACATCCAGAGTTTTATCAGAAAAAGGCCCTCGACGTATTTCACCTTTTGCTAATCCGGCTATGCTTATAAATCTGGCCTCCGGTCACGTTTCAATTAAATATGATTTTCGTGGGCCAAATCATTCGGTTGTCACTGCCTGTGCAACAGGTACACATGCCATTGGTGATGCTGCTCGTTTAATTGCATTTGATGATGCAGATGTAATGCTAGCTGGAGGTGCAGAGGCGGCTGTTAACCGTATCGGCGTTTCAAGTTTTGCTGCTGTACGTGCGCTTTCAACCAGCTATAACGATAAACCGGCAGAAGCTTCCAGACCATTTGACGAAGGTCGTGACGGTTTTATAATTGCCGAGGGAGCCGGCATTGTAATACTGGAAGAATATGAGCATGCTAAAGCACGCGGTGCTAAAATTTATGGTGAGATTATAGGCTATGGACTTTCCGGTGATGCACATCATATTACCTCTCCGGCTAAAGATGGTAGCGGTGGTTACAGAGCTATGGAAGCTGCATTAAAACGAGCTAAAATTAATCCTGAAGATATTGATTATATAAATGCGCATGGAACATCTACACCTGTTGGAGATGGTATTGAATGCATAGCCGTAAAGCGTTTATTCGGTTCAGCAATTGATAACCTGTCTATGTCTTCAACTAAATCAGCTACCGGCCATGCTTTAGGGGCTGCCGGTGCGCTTGAAGTTATATACACAACCAAAGCTATTGAAACCAACATCTTGCCTCCAACATTAAATTTACACGATATATCCGAATCCTGTCTGGGAATTGATTTAGTGCCACTTGAGGCAAAAGAAAAGAAAATTACCTGCGCCATGTCTAATTCATTTGGCTTTGGCGGTACTAACGCATCATTAATTATTAAAGCTATTTAGTATCATGAAAAGGCTAAAATCTATACTCGGCCTTTTTGTTTATGTTCTTACAATTGTCTCTGTCCTTGGTGCCGGTGCTTTATGGTGGTTATCTATCGAATTTCAAAAAACAGGAACTCTTCAAAAATCAATCTTATTTCAAGTCGAATGTGGACAAGGACTTTACACTATTGGAAATAACCTTGAGCTTTCCGGAGCGCTTCATAATAAACATATATTTAATATTGCCGGCCGTATGTTACAAGCTGGACAAGATCTTAAAGCCGGTGAATATGAGCTTCAATCCGGTATGAGCGCACAAGATATTTTAGAGCTAATCCGTTCCGGTAAGAACTTTCAACGACGCTTTACCATTCGTGAAGGACTAACCAGTTATGAAATTATAAATCTTTTAAATAATATTAAAGCTCTACAAGGTGAGATTATAGATATTCCGGCAGAAGGCTCTCTCCTGCCTGAAACCTACGACTATCGGAAAGATGAAAACCGTGAGCGTATAATAAACCGTTTGCAACAAGCTATGACAAATACAATTAATGAACTCTGGCCTGTACGTGTTAACAATTTACCTATCAAAACAAAAGAAGAAGCTATTATTCTGGCTTCTATCGTTGAAAAAGAAACTGGAGTTCCGAAAGAACGCAAGCGCGTTGCCGGAGTCTTTATTAACCGGCTTAAACGAGGTATTCCGCTGCAAACTGATCCAACGGTAATATATGCAATTACAAAAGGAATGCATAAAAATGAGGGGAAAGGGCCCTTAGGGCGAAGATTGCTTAAAAAAGATCTTGAGATAGATTCTCTATATAATACTTATAAATATTCAGGACTACCGCCGGGCGCTATTGCCAATCCCGGTCGTGATTCGATTGAAGCTGTTCTTAATCCGGAAGAACATAACTTTATTTATTTTGTCGCTAACGGTAGCGGAGGACATGCTTTCGCTAAAACGCTCGCTGAACACAATCGTAATGTTGCTCAATGGCGAAAAATCAGAAATAAAAACTAAAATTATAGCAATTAATCAGACTTATCTTTATTTCCCTGTCCGCTTTGTCTGTGTACTGTTGAATGTCCAGAACTTCCACCTCCGCCGAGTCCCGGCGCTGACATTCCGGGCGCGCTAGGAGCTGTTTTAGGTGAGGCCTCTATTGTATGTTTACGCGCCAAATGCGGTGCAAATTGAAGAGACGATGGTACAGAATCTCCCAAAACACATCCTATTGTATCATCGCTTAAATCTTCACGATGAACCGGCTGACCGGATACACATGCTTTTACAAAGTGATCAAAAGCCACAAGAGGATTCGTACGTTGCTTAATATTTTTAAACGCTTCTCCCTTGTATGGATCATCAAGAAACATAAATGGAACTTGGTAAGCTTGCGCAATATTTCCATTTTTAATTGCACCTATATGTATTTGTATACAAAAATCAAGATTTCCAAAAAATTCACCATCAACAGGGATGTTCATTTCCAAAAAATCCATATCAGTAAATTCCAGCGTTAAAATACCGGTTTGTGTATCAAACACCGCACCGGCAGCCTTTGTCACCAGATTCTCCGAGCAAATCAGTCCGGCTTCTCCGTCTCGTGTAAAAAGAAGATCAATATCCATGCTGTAAAATACCATCTTTATTGTTATAGTCGTTTGACTTTACTTTACTGACAATGTCACTTGTGCCCTTGGGTAGAAAGTAAATGAAAATAATTATATAAGTTTATTCTAACAGATTAAACCCTAACAATAAATTTAGTATTACATGTGCGGAATTACTGGTTTTTACAATAATAGTACTGATAAATCCAGATCAGAGTTAAATGTGATCGGCAAAGCCATGATAGCTGCCATATCTCATCGGGGGCCTGATAGCCATGGTATTTGGCAAGATCAAAATTCCAGACTTTTATTAGGACATCAAAGACTAGCTATTTTAGATTTATCTGCTGAAGGACATCAGCCAATGCTCTCCGATTCTGAGCGTTATGTGATTGTATATAATGGAGAAATTTATAATTATCTTTCACTTCAGAAAATATTAAAAGATTACGGCATAATTTTTAAAGGTCGCAGCGATACAGAAGTTATTCTAGCTTCTATAGAACATTGGGGACTTAATGAAACGATTCAAAAATTAAATGGAATGTTTGCATTTGCTCTCTGGGATAAAAAACAGCAATGTTTACATCTAGTACGTGACCGATTAGGAAAAAAGCCTCTTTATGTCGGATGGACAAATAAAAGTAAAAATGCTTCTCTGGTATTTGGCTCTGAGCTTAAATCTTTACGCGCACATCATGACTTTCAAGCTGAACTAAACCGTGAAGCCACAAGCCTTTTTATGGAATATGGCTATGTTCCTGCTCCATATTGTATTTATCAAAATGTCTGGAGTGTACCTGCCGGATTTCGTTTAACTATTGATCTTCAAAGTGTAAAACCTAACGCTATTCTTTCAGATATGATGCAACCTTATTGGCATCATTTGCGCGCACTGGAAGAATCTAAAAACAGAGCAAGCCATAAAACAAATATAGAAATTATTAAAGAATTTGAAGAGCTTCTAACTACTTGCGTAAATGATCGTATGATCTCGGATGTACCGATTGGAGCGTTTCTTTCCGGAGGTATTGATAGCTCTGCCGTAGTAGCTCTTATGCAAAAAATATCTAGCCGTCCGGTAAAAACTTATTCTATCGGCTTTGAAGAAGATGGATTTAATGAAGCGGTTTACGCTAAAAAAGTAGCTGCTCATTTAGGCACAGATCATCATGAGCTTTATATTAGCGGGCAAGATGCTCTTAATACTATTCCTCTATTGCCTGAAATATATGATGAGCCTTTTGCTGATATCTCGGCTATTCCAACTTATCTCGTATCTAAGTTTGCACAACGTGATGTCACTGTTGTTCTTTCCGGTGATGGTGGAGATGAAATGCTTGGCGGGTATAATCGTCATATAGTTGCACCAAAAATCTGGAAACGTGCACAATCAATACCGCGCCCGTTACGACAATTTTTGAGTAATGTAATTACAAAAATTCCAACCAAGCATTGGGATGCTCTTGTTAAGAACCAGCCACAATTTGGTACACGCATACATAAGGTTGCTTCTATATTCTCCTTAAATACACCAGATGATATTTACCGTCGCCTTATTCAACAATGGAGTGATTCGCCTGTTCTTGATACATTACAGCCCCATACTCTAGCCAATGATCCTCTTTGGATACCGCAAAATCTTAGCTTTACAGAAACGATGATGTATCGTGATTCTCTATCTTACTTACCTAATAATATTCTGGTGAAAATTGATCGGGCAAGCATGGCAGCAAGCATTGAGTCACGCGCTCCATTACTTGATAAACGTATTTATGAATATGTATGGACACTGCCGGAAAATGTTAAAATAAGAAATGGCCGTGGGAAATGGTTATTGCGTCAAGTTTTAAAGAATCATGTCCCAACAAAACTTTTTGAACGTCCCAAACAGGGCTTTGCAATTCCCGTAGGAGAATGGCTTCGTGATCCGCTTAAAGACTGGGCAGAAACATTGCTTGATGAACAGGCTCTTAAAGAACAAGGTATCTTTGATCACTTGACTATTCGATCTACATGGGAAGATCATTTGAATGGTAATGGAAATCATTCTACAAAGCTCTGGAATATTTTAATGTTTCAAGCATGGCAGGAAAAATGGTTATAAAATGACAAAAACCGCTACTAAAATTTTATATCTTTTCGATCAAAGCGATTGGCAAAGCAGAATGCCGGTAGCCAGATTAGCGCGTGCAAATGGATATAATGTAATAATCGCCCTTATTGGCTCTAAAGATACTACCGATAAAGCACAAGACGGCTTTGAAATTACATATATTCAAACCGCAAACAAAATGAATGCTTTGTCATTACTGAGCATGGTCAAAAAGATTCGATCTTTAGTTAAAGATATTCAACCGGATTTAATTCATACAATTACGCTTAAATATGCCTTTATTACCGGACTGGCAACAATGTCTTTTGGTAACATAAAAAGAATTTATACGCTTGCAGGGCTTGGTTATCTTTTTCGCAACACCGGCAAAAAAGCAAGGATTATTAAAGCCTTACTTTCCCCTACTTTGAAACATGTTTTAAAAGCACCAAATGTTCATCTTATATTTCAAAATCCGGATGATTTAGATCTTATGGTCAAGCATGGTTTTGCTGAAAATAAACGCTCGACACTTATTCGCGGATCCGGTGTTAATCTTAAAGCTTTTACTAATACAATAGAGCCTGAAACGCAATCTCCTCTTGTCTTAATGCCTACTCGGCTTGTCCATGAAAAGGGGCTTCATATTTTTGTTGATGCTGCGCACATACTTAAAGAACGTGGAATAAATGCCCGTTTTCAAATCGCCGGTGGAGAGACAAAACACAATCCACAAGCCATATCAAGCTCAGACATGAATGAAATGATAAAAGACGGGGTTGTTGAGTGGCTTGGACGTATTGAAGATATGCCGGCCTTACTTTCACAAGCAGCTATAATCGTTTATCCATCTTATTATGGTGAAGGGATTCCCAGAGTTTTGCTGGAAGCTTGCGCATCAGGCCTTCCAATCATTACAACAGACCATCCCGGATGCCGTGAGGCCGTTATACATAATCACAACGGATTGCTCATTCCTGTTAAAGATGTAAAAGCTACGGCAGATGCCATAGAAAAACTTATCAACAATAAAGATCTTCGTATGAAGATGGGGCGTTTAAGTCGTGCATTGGCGGAAAAAGAGTTCGATATTAA
>JAGLMC010000043.1 GCA_023140215.1 Alphaproteobacteria bacterium | reverse complement strand
TCCACACCGTAACCCTTGTAATTTGCGTCTTTCTCTGCGGATTTTAGATGGTGACGGATCTTCGCAAAATTGAAAACATTGATGAATTTACGGTACTGGTGAAACTGAGGAACCAACTCTTCAAGGCTGATCATTTCCATTTGATGTGACATGTTATTCTCCAAATTATACAATCATATAATCCAAGATTTTTGACCATCTTGCAACAGATCCATTTGAGCAACCTCACGAGCAGCAGCCATAGCAGCTCCAGAAGAAATTCCACAAAGAACGCCCTCAAGTCTAGCCATTTCACGAGATGTTTCCAACGCCGTATCACTATCAATTTTCACAATATCATCAATCAAATCTGTATCTAGAATTTCCGGTACAAATCCAGCTCCAATACCTTGAATCTTATGTTCCCCAGAATCACCACCTGAAATAACAGGACTCTCCAACGGCTCAACAGCATAAGTTCTAAATTCAGGCTTGCGTGATTTAAGTTCCTGAGAAATACCTGTAAGTGTCCCACCGGTACCAACACCGGAAACGAGAATATCAGCTCCTCCATTCGTATCATTCCAGATTTCCACAGCCGTAGTCTCACGATGAATTTGCGGATTAGAAGGATTATCAAACTGCCCAAGCATAAATGAATCCGGAATAGACTCAACCAACTCCCTAGCCTTGGCAATAGCGCCATTCATGCCCTTATCAGCAGGAGTTAAAACAATCTCAGCCCCCATAAAAGAAAGCAGCTTACGCCGCTCAATTGACATATTCTCAGGCATAGTCAAAATTATCTTATAACCCTTGGAGGCTGCTACAAAAGCCAGCGCAATACCGGTATTTCCAGATGTTGACTCAATCAAAACAGTTCTATCCGGAGTAATCTTACCGGCACGCTCGGCATCCTCAACCATGGCAAAACCAATACGATCCTTCACAGATGACACAGGATTAAAAAACTCAAGCTTAGCTAAAATATCAGCCTTAAGCCCGTATTTCTCTGTAAATCGAGGAACACGCACCAACGGCGTAGCTCCAATAGTTTGCAAAATATTATCATAAATACGTCCGCGAAATTCAACGCCAGCGCTCAAAACATTCTCCTTGATATTAATGTTGATATTAATATTGATATTTACAAAACATGCTTTTTCTAAAAACCAAATTCAAATATGTCTAATCACCCTCTCCGGGCTCTTCACTAAAGTATTTTTCCAGCTTATCTTCTATATCTTTCATTTCTTCAGCTCCTGGCATAGGAGCTTTTTGAGCTGTAATATTTGGCCATTTTTCAGAATATTTCTTATTAAATTCCAGCCATTTATCAGCACCAGGATCAGTATCCGGCAATATTGCATTAATAGGGCATTCAGGCTCACACACACCGCAATCAATGCACTCATCAGGATTAATCACAAGCATGTTCTCGCCCTCATAAAAACAATCGACGGGACAAACTTCAACACAATCCGTATATTTACATTTGATACAAGCATCAACGACCACAAAGGCCATAATATCTCTCCTTAAAAAAATAAGCTCAACAGCACATTTATAATATACTTACAGATAAACTCGTAAATATCTATAAAGAATTACATTCCATGAGCCATCGCCTGCATAACAGCAGGTTCAGAGACAGCAGGTTCAGAGACAGGTGGTTCAATCTTATCTTTAAATAATTCAATTTTATCTTTGAAATATTCCACCAAAGACTGAGGGCGCAATTTTTCTTGTGTTTCTTCATTCAGTCCATATTTACGACTGAATGTATCAAACATTTTCTGTACGCCACCTTCATTAAGCACCATACTCATATCAAAATTAGCCTGTGTCATATGCGCTTTTAAAACAAGCTCAAAATCCTCCAGAAACTTAGGAGGAAAATCACCGGAAACTGCCATATCATAAGCCTTTTCACGCATATCCGCACACTCTGCCCGACTTGCCATAAAAGTTACTGCCGTACCGGCAATTGGAAGGATTTTCAAAAGCTTGGCAACAGGACGTGGAATTATATCAATGGCCGTATCAAAAATTTGCCCAAGCTGCGATAAAAAGCCAATCTTGGGAAGATGCCCGAATTTCTCTGTAAAAGCGTTATTAAGCGCAGGAAAACCACCGGAATCAACTTTAAGAAAATTTTCAGGTTCAAGTTTATCAATTACTTTATTTACACGTCCATTAAAATAATCAATCTTATCTGGCGGTCTAAAAACCGTACCACTACCCTTTGGGTCTATAAAAACAAAAACATTATTCTTTTCATTATAAAAATAAATATGACTTCCATCTTTATTCGCAACAACAGCCATAGTTTTCGGATCGTTCAATGTATCCATAACCAAAGTTTTAAATTTTTCAGGATTTTCAATTCCCAAATTACGACCATAGTTAAGATTGATAAATTCATTGGTTTTATTACGAAAACCCGGCTCAACATGTTTTTCATAAGCTCGATGCAAAAACGCATCAACAACTTGCTCTAAAACAGTTTTTGTATCTTTGACCATCCACACACCTCTGGTCAAAGTATATCTATTAAATATTAAGAAATACTAACTTTTCAAGATTAAGTTCTTTAATTATAACACTAAAAGTTGCCATCAAATCCTTAACCGGTTTTTCTTCTAAACCAAAATCCGCAATAAAAACTCCACCTGAAGCATCAATCATAACACTATAAAGTGCTCTAAACTCATCCCGTGTCATAACAATTTCTTCCTGATCAAGACGTGCTTCAGCATTAGCTATCAATATATGAACGTCTTCCTCATCCATATCGCCCCACATCGGAGTATCAAACTCAAACGAAACCCTCAAAACATCGAGCAGAACAATATTCTCCGCCTTCGAAGTCTTAATTAATAAAACATCATTTTCTTCACTTATAAGTTCCATAAAAACAATCTTTCCTTTCTTCTATCACCCCTTAAAACGATCCTTAAGAAACTGTTTTCTAAAAGAAAAAACAGTCTCCTTAACATCACTTTTCTGTTTTTCTGAATAATCCTCTTCAAACTCTAAATCAACCTTTCCAATCAAATCATCAAGATTAATATTACGTACATGAATTTCCTTAAGCTTGAGCATAATATCACGCTCTTCCTTCCCATAGTGACCATCCACCCAAACCAAATCACGAGCAAACTTAAAGAAAGCAGCCTGATATTTAGCTTCAGAAATTCTTTCAAACATTTGAACAATATCCCGCGGTTCACCTATATCATCAGTAAGAACTCTACGTTGTTCCTCTGTGAAAGGAATATCCTCCAATGCTTCAACCATAAACCTGATTTCTTCAGATGTAACAATATTATCAACATGAGCTACGGCAAACAATGTACGCCACATGTAAAACTGACTTTCCGTAACATATTCAATCATTTTTATCTCCTTATAATTCTTTAAAATACATTGAAACCTGTTCAGATAGAAAGCACAAATATGGGCCTGTTGCAAAATGGTCAAAAATCTTGGATTATATGATTGTATAATTTGGAGAATAACATGTCGCATCAAATGGAAATGATCAGCCTTGAAGAGTTGGTTCCTCAGTTTCACCAGTACCGTAAATTCATCAATGTTTTCAATTTTGCGAAGATCCGTCACCATCTAAAATCCGCAGAGAAAGACGCAAATTACAAGGGTTACGGTGTGGA
>JAGLMC010000042.1 GCA_023140215.1 Alphaproteobacteria bacterium | reverse complement strand
AGGCAATAGTCGAGCGTCGTAAGGAGAAAAAATTTAAAACTACAATAGATTTAGCTGATCTTGTGCGGTCTGTTGTTCCAAAATCGAAAGATGGAATTGATTCTGCAACTCGCACATTTCAGGCATTGCGCATTGCTGTTAATGATGAATTGGGTGAATTGAATAGAGCGCTTGAAGCTTCTGAACGCATTTTGAAATCGGGCGGGAGGATGGTTGTTGTCGCTTTTCATTCGCTTGAAGATGGTGCTGTGAAGCGATTTTTTCGTAAAAAGTCAGGAGTGTTACTAAATGTTTCACGGCATTTACCTATTCAAGATAGTGAGCCTTGTGTTGTGTTTGATCTGTTAGGGCGCAAAGCAATTAAGCCGTCTGCGAAAGAGATTGCCGAGAATCCGCGTTCCCGTTCTGCGCGTTTGCGTGCTGCGATCAGGACGGAGCTTCTCACATGAAAAAGAATGTATTGCATATAATATTGTTTTTCACTTTTGCAGCGTTAAGTGGTGGTTTGTTGTTTTATACATCACAGAGTGTGCAGCGTGCAGAAGATGAATTGTATAATATTCAAGTTTCTGTGTTGAAAGAGAAAGAGGCTATTCATGCTTTGAAGGCAGAGTGGGCATTTTTAAATAGTCCGGCGCGGCTTGAGGCACTTGCTTTGGAATATCTTGATCTTGTTCCTCCGGATGTTGGGCAGATTATATCCGATGCATCATCTTTGTTTGAGTCTGTGCCCGTTTTACAAGACTCTTTTATTGAAGAAAATTTTCATGAGATATCTTCATCCGAATTAAAAATAGAAAAAGAAGCATTTTCAAGTGTATTTGTAACGCCACGTAAAAAACCTATAAGAAAAAATGCTGTGATAAAAAAACGTTTTGATACAATTTTGAATGAGATTATAGCAGGGGGCGTAGAATGATTTTTCATCGCCATCTTAGAAAAGCTATTAAATTGCAAGGAGAGCGCAGTTCAACGCTTGATTTGGCGCGTGGTCGTTTAGTTCTCATTAGTGGTTTTTTCTT
The DNA here is from genome assembly GCA_023140215.1 of Alphaproteobacteria bacterium. Taxonomy (GTDB): domain Bacteria; phylum Pseudomonadota; class Alphaproteobacteria; order Micavibrionales; family Micavibrionaceae; genus JAJRYK01. The sequence goes on along the minus strand of JAGLMC010000042.1, from coordinate 5,039 downwards.
TGCGGTTTATATGGTGTTGTTACTTCGCTCTTTGGATTTAACTCTTATTCAAGGGCGGGGTGTCGATACAGACACTAGCATTTCTTACGCATATAGTGAGCCTGTAGGTGATAATAATGTACGTGCAGATATTGTTGATCGTAATAATGTTCTCTTAGCTACAACGTTGCAAACAGCATCTCTTTCAGTTAGGCCGAGTTTGATTTCTGATCCGTTAAGAGCGGCTAAGGGGCTTGTTGAAATATTTTCTGATCTGACTTATGGAGATGTTTTGCAAAAACTGCAAAGTGAAAAAAACTTTGTGAGGATTAAACGTAATGTTCTACCGGGTGAGCAATTTGATGTACTTGGTCTTGGTGAACCCGGATTGATTTTTGAGTATGAAGATCGAAGGGTTTATCCGCAAGGCGGGCTGTTTTCACATCTGGTTGGTTATACAAATATTGACACTTTGGGGCAGTCCGGCATTGAGCGTAGTTTTAATGGTTTGCTTGCTAAGGGGAAGGAAACTCTGACATTGACACTTGATGTCAGGCTTCAGCACATAATGCATCGTGAAATTGCACGTGTTATGGATGAATTTAATGCACTGGCCGGTTTTGGCGTGATTATGGATGTGCGTAGCGGTGAGGTTTTAGCCGGAGTGTCTCTTCCGGATTTTGATCCGCATAATCCGGGTAAAGCTAATGATATGCAGTTATTCAACCGGCTTACTCTTGGTGCGTATGAGTTTGGTTCGGTGTTTAAAATATTTTCTACAGCCGCACTTTTTGAAACATTGAACGTGCCGATGAGTACAAGTTTTGATGTTAGTGAGCCGATTAAGGTCGGTCGTTTCACAATTAGAGATTATCGCGCAAAAAATATGGTGATGACTGTACCTGAAGTCTTTATGTATTCCTCCAATATTGGTTCGGCAATGATTGGTAGGGCTGTCGGTGGGCATGCTCTTAAAGATTTTTATAGTGATCTGGGATTACTGACTAAGCTGGATTTTGAAATCAAAGAAATGGCAAAACCGAAAGTACCAAACCCATGGAATGATGTGAGCACTTTAACTGTTTCTTACGGTCATGGACTTTCCACAACATCTATGCAGTTAGTTTCCGCTGTGTCTTCTATTGTGAATGGGGGTTATTTGGTTAAGCCAAAGCTTATATTGGATAATTCAAAACAGCTAATGGAAAACTCAAAAAACAATCAATATGTACAAGTGGTTTCTGAACAAACAGCACATAGAATGCGTCAGCTTCTAAGGTTGGCTGTTACAGATGGAACTGGAAAAAATGCAGATGTGTCTGGATATCGCGTTGGCGGTAAGACAGGTACAGCAGAAAAAGTCGGTGCGCATGGTTATGATCGCAAGCGATTGATGTCCTCTTTTGTCGGAGTGTTTCCGGTTGATTCGCCACGTTATGCTGTGTTTGTTGCGATTGATGAACCAAAAGGGCACAAGGGTAGTTTTGGATATGCTACAGCAGGTTGGACAGCAGCGCCTGCCGTATCAAGGGTGATTATGTCCATGGCTACTATTTTAGGTATAAAGCCACAAATATTAACGGTAGATCAGGATTTAGGTAGTTCACTGAAGCATTATATTTCGAGTAAAGAAAAATGAGCACACAAATTGATATGCAAAATATTAAGGGCATAACTCAAGATAGCCGGAATGTGAAGTCTGGCTACTTGTTCGCGGCTTTGCAGGGAGAGCGTTATGACGGGCAAGATTATATCAATGATGCTGTTTCTAATGGTGCTATAGCAATTTTGGCTGTTGAAGGTACTGTATTGCCTGTGTCTGCTGTTAAGGCCGGTGTTAAACTTATAACGCATGCCGAACCTCGTCGGGAACTTGCTTTAATGGCGGCTGATTTTTACGGAAGGCAGCCTAGCAACATTGTAGCTGTTACCGGAACAAATGGAAAAACTTCTGTTGTGCATTTTACGGAGCAGCTTTGGTCATCACAAGGTATTAAGGCTGTGAGTTTTGGAACGCTTTCAGGAGCAATGACAACGCCTGATCCTGTAGCTTTGCATAAAGAGCTTTCCGATATGGCTGGTTCCGGCATTACACATTTGGCGCTGGAGGCTTCAAGTCACGGTTTGCATCAATATAGACTTGATGGCGTTAAAATTAAGGCTTCAGGATTTACAAATTTGTCACATGATCATCTCGATTATCACGGGGGAATGGAAGAATACTTAACATCCAAGATAAGGCTTTTTTCTGATCTCATGGAAATAGGGAGTGTTTCTGTTCTCAATGCTGATAGCGATGAATTTGAAGTGTTGAGCGATGTTTCATTAAAGGCCGGTCATACTGTGCTCTCTTATGGTTTTAAGGGTGAGGACATTAAAATTATAGATATTGAACCTTTGTCGCATGGGCAAAGAATAAAGCTAAATATTTTTGATAAAGCTTTTAATATAATATTTCCGCTGGTTGGTAGTTTTCAGGTAATGAATGCACTTTGTGCGCTTGGGCTGGTTTTAGCTGAAGATAGGTCAAGGCTTGATGAATATGTAGATGCACTTGAAAAGCTTCAAGTCGTTCCCGGGCGTTTGCAAGAGATTTCCGGACATCCGAAAGGAGCGTCTATTTATGTTGATTATGCTCATACGCCTGATGCTTTGGAAAATGTATTGAAAGCTCTTCGTCCATATACAAATGGAAATTTGGCAAACGGAAATTTGGTTTGTATTTTTGGATGTGGAGGTGATCGTGACGAGGATAAACGTCCGTTAATGGGAGAGGTTGCAAATCGTTTAGCTGATGAAGTGATTGTAACGGATGATAATCCGCGTACGAAAAATGCAAAAGAGATACGCTCTGCTATTTTATCGAATATTCCAAACGCACTGGAAATTGCCGATCGGAGAGAAGCTATTAAAATTGCTATAAGAAATTTGAATATTGGAGATGTTTTGCTCATTGCTGGAAAGGGTCATGAGCAAGGTCAGGTTTTTGCGGATCATACAGATCCATTTGATGATGTTATTGAAGCTGAAAAAGTAATAAGGGAGTTAGTTAATTAAATGAGTGAAACAGAATCAATTATCTGGACATCCGGAGAAGCTGCCATTGTAACGGGCGGTATGAGTACACATGAATGGTATGCTACCGGAGTGTCGTTAAATGCCAGTGAAATCAAGCCGGGTGATTTATATATAGCAACGCCGGATGATAATTTAGAGGAGGTTTTTCATAAAGGCGCTGTGGCGGCTATGGTTTCTAAAACGCTGGATATAGAAGGGGATTGGCCTCTTTTGAAAGTTGCAAGCGTATTTGAAGCTTTGCAATCTCTGGCTGCTGCCGGTCGTTATAAAACTCACGGAATGATTGTGTCTGTTCCATCCTGCACAGCGCGGCAAGTAGTACATGATTTACTTATAAAAACAGCATCAGTCTATGAAGGGGGACGGCATCTTTCTGTAGGACTGGCAGGGATTCCCGAAGATATTGAATATGGTCTTTTTGGTTCTTCTCCAGCGGTTAAACCGGATATTACTGTAATTGCCAACTGCGCAGCAACAAATAGCGATGTGCTTTTTGAAGCTATGCCTGCGTATGGATCGGTTATTATTAATGCGGACAGTGATGCGTTTTTATCGACTGTGGCTAGAGCTAAAGCTGCCGGAGTGCAAAATATTTTCACTTACGGTAGTAGAGATGATTTTGCGGATGCCTGTATACAGGAAAGTGTGCAAGTTAACAATGGCATGCGTATGTCTGTTAATATTTTAGGAGAAGAATTATCTTTTGTTGCGCCGTTAGGAATGGGCACTGATCCGGCCTTTGTAGCCGGATTTTTGGTTTTAAAAATAACAGGGCAAAAACTTTCAAAAGTTGTGAAGGCTTTAGAGATATCATCTATGGAATCAAAGTTATTTACAGGAGATGTTAGCTTGATTGATCCGATAATGAATAAAGAGAGACAAGCAGTTTTTAGAATAAAAAATATGATTGATCTAGGTTTTGGACGGCAAACAGCAGTGCTTGACGGTTTGGTTCATTCTGTTCACAAGGTATTGGGATGGCCAATGAGGGGCTTGGAAATTCCATCTCGTTTTTCTAGTCTTGATCTTGTATATACAAGTAAGAAATTTGCGACTGTTTTAAATGCTCATGAGGTTATTAAGGATCATTATAAAAATGCACAAATTGAAGAGATTGCACCGGACGTAGTTGCACCGGGTGATTTTTTAGTGTTCAAGGACAGAAAAGAACAAAAATTGGCGATATTTTCAGAAGCTCTACGGCTGACATTGCCAAATAAATATAAGAAAATCAGGATGAAACATGCTTTATAATTTATTAGTTCCACTTGCTGAAGATTTCCAGATTTTTAACCTGTTTCGTTATCTGACATTTCGCACAGGGGGAGCTATTATGACTGCGTTGATAATTAGCTTTATCATTGCGCCGTCTATGATTCGCTGGTTAAAGGTTAAGCAGGCCGGTGCTAGTAATATTCGGGAATATCTGGAGGAGGCTCATATTAAAAAAGCAGGTACGCCAACAATGGGTGGTCTAATGATTCTTATTTCAGTGAGTATTTCCACGCTTCTTTGGGCAAATTTGACCAATATGTTTGTCTGGTATGCCATGCTGGTCATGGTTGGATATGGTTTAATTGGTTTTATAGATGATTACTTGAAGCTGAGTAAATCAAACAGTAAGGGACTGTCAGGTAAAATAAAAATTTTGGCGCAAGTTGTGATTGGTTTGATTGTAACTTTTGGCATTATTGATTCCTTGCCGGATAATTTGAATATGCATATAGCCGTTCCATTCTTTAAAGATATGTTTATCTATATATCGTTTGGATTTGTGCTGTGGTCTTTATTGGTAATGATTGGCGCATCAAACGCTGTAAATCTTACTGACGGGCTGGATGGGTTGGCTATTGTACCTGTAGCTATTGTCGCTGCATGTTTTGGCCTCATTAGCTATATTGTAGGAAATGAGGTTTTTTCTGAATATCTTCATATTCCCTATGTAGCAGGAACAGGAGAGCTGTCTATTCTTTGCGGAGCGC
>JAGLMC010000041.1 GCA_023140215.1 Alphaproteobacteria bacterium | reverse complement strand
GTCAATATTGCATGCGCGTTAACATTGAGCCCTTCTTGTTATCGTATTTAATCCTTTTCTCATCTGATTAAAATGAGCATATTTTATAGTAAAACTATCTCCCTCTTTTGAAATAGATGTTTCTAGTCTTTTACTGATTAAAATTCTTTTTGTAGCTGCTATTTCTTCCACTTCATGGACAATGAAACGGTAATCTCTAAGTAAGCCCATTCCATAGTCATAGTCCTTAATGAATCCAGAGGGAAGCCCCTCTAGAATATCCATCACTTCATGTTGAGTTTCTGGGGCGTCCCCGAAACCAAAACCTTCTAATGTTATACTGACAACTTGATCATATTGTGGCTTAAGGAAATTATCGTATTTTGGGTTGGTATTTATAGGAAACATTTCTAGAAAGTCATTTTGCCCAGAGATGGCTAATATAAGCGTTTTATACTTTTCTGCTTTATTCGGATCGAGGCCAGCAATTACAAGTTTTTCATCTGGTGGTATATAAAACACCTCCACATAGTTTGGGTGCTGTTCTTCAATAATGAGCTCCCCATTAACCTCATCTGAAAGCTGTTGCATAAACCTTGCCATTATATTTTCCTTATATTAGATAGGCCGTAAAATACGGCTTTTGGAGATTATTGTTAGTGATTTACTGCCCCTTGTAAGGGCAACGTATAAATCCTTTTTTGTGAGAGAAGATGCATCTAGGACTATTGTATGATCATATTCTTGTCCTTTAATTAAAAGCGTTGTACCTATAAGTTTTGGGTAGGAGATTGGCCTTCCAGTATGCCTAAATTGTTTTTGGAATAATGTTGCTGCTTCTCCCAGCGTAAGAGCAGGCTCTGCTTTATTTATAGTCAAAACTTTAAGCAGGCGATAAAACAAATCCCGAGCATACAGTGTTGCCTCAGGAGTATTCTTTACGCTTTGTATAAATGCACATAGATTTAGGGGAGAAGGTGTAATCAAAAATTTATTAGCAGCCTGAACAATCTCTGGGTTTTTAGTGTTAGCCTGAATATTAGCACGCTCCCCACGTTTAGTAGTCGCAGACAATACGGTATTTATACCAGAAAAGCATTTATCCTTCATAAATTCGATTGTACAAAGCAGCATTTCTTGAGCCGTAGTTTTTCTACTATAAGCTTTAACGAAAGAGATTAAGCGCTTCCCTTCGATTTCCTCGATGGAGGAGAAAATACCACCTGTTTGCTTTGCTAAAATATGGCTTTTTGCTTTATGAATATTATCGCCCTTATGAATAGCAATAACTCGCCCGTCTTTATTTTGACACCCCCACTTACAAGCAGTTATTTGTTGGTTTCGTAGTTCATCATCATTTGAAACTACGTGAATCGTAACAGATGGCGGTTTACCACTCTGTATGTCTATACCCTCGCCACTTACAATGCTTTCACGTAGCCCTCTAAGCCATTGCCCTAGAGCTGGGTCACCATCATGTATCCATCTATGTGGAGTATCTAATTCACCTAAACATTCAAAATGAGGGACAAGTTGAGTATCCCAATCAACAGCATTTTGGCCACCAATGCCGTCAAATATAGCCTGAAGAGGATCACCTAATATCCGAAGCGGCAACGTTTCAGCAAATGCTAAAAACATATTATGGTGACTTTGCATGCAGTCTTGATACTCATCGACATAAATGCCTTCGTAAGACGCACAAAGAACTCTTTTAATAAACCCCCTCCCTACCAAGGCTGTACATTTGAGACACAACTCCTCCCACTCTTCACCTGAGTTTGGAAGCTCAATATTCCAATTTGCTGTTTGGGGGTATGATAAACAGAGCTTTAGAGCATAACTTGCGATTGTATCTACATGGTATTTAGCCGAGGGGACATCTAATTTCTGTAACTTCTTTTTCAGAGCATCAACCCCAGCATGCGTATGCGTTAGAATGAGCTGCCTTCCTTCGGAAATTTTAACAGCGTTAGCTATCAAATGGGTTTTACCAAAACCTGCTGGCGCAATCACATACCCCTTTCCACTATGGTTGGCCAATATTTCGGGAAGACTAGGCATCCACCACCCACGTTTTTATACTTTCAATGTGCGCACCTATTGTCGTCGAGCCATCATTAAGGCTATCTCCAATCTCAAAAACCCACTCTTCTGCTAGATTTACCCTTTTAAACCAACTCTTCTCTTTTGCAGTGCTCCCTATGGCCGCGCGAAGAGGCTCAGTATCTACTAACGAACTAAGATCGGCTACATCAGGAATTCGAGCACATATTTGATCTGAAATGCTCTGTTCTGTGTACATTGAACATGCGTAACGAACACTTGATTGCACTGCTTCCCAAGGAAGGTGCTTAAAGAAATATTCTTCGATTGAAACATCCCCATCCCACCTAATAACCTGGGCTCCCAATCCAACAAGGGCAGCTCCATCATCCGCTGAAAAACTAGCGTCATCGGAGTCTCCTATAACGAATACATCATATCCGAGACGTATCAGAGCCTCGGCAGTATTCTTTATTTGACCACTGCCGCCAGCATCAAACATTGCAACACCATGAAATGAGAACGGGTCATTTCCTTGTACAGTCCAATGGTTATCTAGCCCTCTACAGAGGCCAACCTCTGTGGCTCCTTCGCAAACAATAACTTTCTTAGCCAGAAATGCTCCTGCATCTTTTCGAATTTTACCTTGAATATTATCCTTGATGCTAGGAATGGCCGCACCGTTCACTGTGACTTGATTGTTTTGTATCTGCACAATAGAGAGCTGCTCAACGGTCAATTCTCTTAAAACAACAGGGGAATGCGTTGTAATAAAATATTGCCCTCCATCATCCTCATTGAGCTTTTTTAATAATCGAGAAATTCTATGCGGTTCTAAACCTATTTCGATTTCATCAATAAGTGTGATGTGTGGCTCACTTAAACCTTCTTGTTGAATTCCAAAAGTTAGCATCCTACGAGAACCTAGCCCTAAGCGACGAAGGGGGATATTTTTATCATGCAACGACAATCCTCCCGCCCTAATATTTATAGCCCCAGTATCAAGCTGTGCTTTATATGCCCCTTCCTCCGAGACAGGAACACCAAATTTTTTAGCTATGCCCTCTGCCACAGTAGCGGCAGCATCAAAACTGGCTAACTTTTCATCTCTATCCGCATTCAGTGCTTCTTTTGCTGCACGAGAAGCCTCTGAAAGTAATCCTAAAATGTTTTCAGATTCTGTGATACGGCTAAGAGCAGAGTTTTTATTCCAAGTTAGGTGGCTATCCGCGTAAGCCCCTATATAAGTGGCGCAGGCTTTAGCTCTGTCAGAAACTCTAAAAGGTTTTTCCTCTTCAAAACGATCACATATAACAGTCCATTTAGGCTCTAAGTTTTGATCCACAATAAGCTGTACTGTGATCACATCCTCTAACCCATCTTCTGGCTCATCAACAATACATTTTCTAGAGCGATCCCAGCCCCTTAAATACAACCCGTATTTATTGTCGCGTAACAATTCCTCTGGTAACTCACCCAAAGTGATGGTTATTTCTACATTTGAAGTTGTGTCTGTTTGGAAAAAATCAAATTCATTAAAGGAAGGATTCCACGATGGAAATAGAGCATACTTAATTGCATCTAAAATCGTCGATTTAGTGCTATCTCCACGCCCTATCAGGCAAACAATACTGCCTTCAGGCACCGTCCAGCTCAATGCTTGTATGCCTCTGAAATGTTTAATATTTATATGCCGTATTTTCATAGATGGCTCTTAACCTCAAATTTTTTAAGTTTATATATACTGTTGGTCATATTCTTCTCCCTAAACCTGTACAATCTGCATAAGTTTTTCGTAGCTATTCACCACATCGTATTTCACTTGATCCGATGTGATTTTTGCAAAGAATTTACGGGCGCATTTAATTTTTACGTTTTCAACTTCTTTGAGCTGCAAAGAACTCATTGTTCCTTTTGTTTCAGCGATGAAATACACATGCTTTACAGCACCTTCCTTGAAAGAGATTGCCCAGTCAGGGTTATAGCTGCCGACCGGGGTTGGTATTGAAAAGCCTCGCGGCAATTTTGCATATACAACAACCTCGGAGCTTGTGTCCAGTTCCTGTACAAATGTTCGTTCAATGTTTGAATCTGTGAACACATAATCATAAATGTGTCTCTCTGTTTTTAGAGCTTTGCTAAAATCTTCTTTTGGTTTTTCGGCTGTAAATATTTCCGTATCATAAACTTCATCCACCGGGTCATAAGACAGGCGCTCAATAATTGTTGCCGCTTTTTGTTCTTTAATAAGCTCGGATACCTTTGCAATGAAGTCTTCAGGGTTGGTCGGATACAAGCTAAAAATAGCCGTATTTATTTGCTTTAATATGCTAGAAATACTCCGCCTGGTTAGCTGGGTGTTTTCAGAGATCTGGCCTATGAGGTCATATTTTATGGATGATTTAACAGAGTCTTTATATGTTTCTGTGGAGGTGTTGGAAACTTTGAAGGCCGTTCCATCCTTAATATTGTCATAGGTAGCGGAATCTGTTTGTTCTCCCTTTTGGATCACATATTGAAGCGGCGCAATTTTCAAACTGCCTTGCTCATTGAGTTTCTTAACGCATTTTTCAATAAGCTCATCTGAATCAAAACTCACCGTATACACGGCTTTGCGATTGATTTTTTTCCAAAGCTGCTGGAATTCCTTCTTATTAAAATTAGCATTGAGAGGATTTTCTTTCACTTTCCGGCCATCTTCAATATCAGGCAATAGAGATGCGCTGAAGACACCGCTAATCAGGCGATGAATTTCATCTGTGTAGGGTTTTAAGTCATCAGATAATTCAGCAAGAGAGCCATCACGCTTGGCTTCATGATAGGCTTCCACAATCATATCTCTATCATCTGTGTAATCATTTTTCACAAGATAGCGGTAAATTTGTTTTGCCATTTTATCGTCAATTTTTACACTGCCATCTTTTGTCTTGATGGATTTTCCTTTAAAATAAGCTTCATCGGCAGCTTTGGGGCGAGCAGAAAGAGAGTTACTGATATCTGTTTGAAGAGCTTTAACAAAATCTTTATAACTCTCGCTGGCGACAACGGTTAAGACATTGAGCTGGTGAACATTCAATGGACTATCCATACGATCACCATTTTGATTTACAGCAAGGCGCAAGCCACGCCCAACTTCCTGCCGCCGCGAGATCGTGTTGTCACTGTGTTTTAGGGCACAAATCGTAAAGACGTTTGGATTGTCCCACCCCTCACGTAAGGCAGAGTGCGAGAAAATAAACCGTACCGGCTCTTTCAATGACAGAAGCCTCGTCTTGTTTTTCAAGATCAAGTCATAGGCATCGACATCATTAGACTCACCCTTGGTTTCACCACTTTTTTGAATGCTTGGATTTACAAGGTTTTTCTTTTTATCTATCGCAAAATATCCGTCATGAACATCGTTGGCATTATCTCTTTTCAGATATGCGTTGTAAGCCGTGTCTTCCAAGGTCAGGACTTCATTCAAATATTCCGTGTACTCTTCTTCAAATATTCTGGCATATTCACCGCGTGTATCTTCCGGTGTTGCATAATTACGGTATTTGGCAACTTCGTCGATAAAGAAAAGAGACAAGACTTTTAGCCCCTGATGGAAAAGTT
>JAGLMC010000040.1 GCA_023140215.1 Alphaproteobacteria bacterium | reverse complement strand
TCTTCGTTAACATCCCCCGTGGCATCACCAACCATAAGCTCAACACCATTTGTAAAGCTCAGCGTGTCCTTGACGGCATCAATGTCGGATACAACAAAGTCTTTGTATTGCTCCAGCCCCTTGGATTCATCAAATAAGTTAATACCTTTGCCGATTTTGCGGACAATGCGTTTAATTCCGTTAGCTTGCTTAACCTCAAACTCAACGCGGGCAACAGGAGGCTTTGTCGCCGAGACCTCAATGGATTGCAGATAGAGATAGGCATTTGTGCCGCTTAATCCTTTGACGGATATGCCGCGCACAGCAATCTTCTTAACCAGCTTTTGATTATAAGCATCCAAGGCATCAAGGCGGTGGATCTTGTTATGCTCTGTTTTGTGTGTGGCAGAATAGCGCAAGGTAAAAAGCGGATTAAACTCTGCTAGAGCATCAGTGGTTTTCTTGCCTTCCATCTTTTGCGGCTCATCCAAAATCAGGATCGGACGGTTTGCTTTGATCACGTCAATGGGGCGGCGGGATTGGAAATCATCCAGCTCCATATAAATACGGCGTGCATCTTTCCCCCGTGCAGCAAAGGCCTGCACATTGATAATCATCACGTTAATTCCCGCATCAGAGGAATAGTTTTCAATCTCATGAAGGGATTTTGATTTGTAGATAAAGGTCTTCGCGCGTTTGCCGTATTCTTCTAAAAAATGGTCAGCCATGCCGCTAAAGGATTGATACACGCCTTCACGAATGGCAATGCTCGGCACAACAACAATAAATTTGTTCCAGCCATAGCGTTTGTTCATCTCGAACATGCTTTTGATATAGCAATATGTCTTACCCGTTCCGGTCTCCATTTCTGTATCAAGATTGATAGCGCAGGATTTTGTTTTTACCAGCGTATCGGAAATTGGTAGGTTTTGCTTTTGCTGGACATTTTGAATGTTGGTCAATATTTGCGCTGGTGTGAGCATAAAATTAGCATTTTTAAAGCCGTCTTGTAAAATATCAGTTTGGCTACCAGTATTAACTTCTTTACCCGGATCAATGCGATAAGATAGTGCAGAAAGCTTCGGCTGCCCAGCAAAGCAGTCCACCACAGCCTCTACGGCCTCGGTTTGATAGGGAAGTTGTTTGAATTTTAAGTTTTTCATATTACTTTTTTGCTCTTTTTCATTCTTAACTTTTTGTGGAGCCTCCAGACTCCTCTAACTCTCTTGTGGAGTGTATATCAAAAAACATGCTCCACAAACTATTTTGTGTAGTCCGGAGACTCCACAAGTTTTTATGATGTTTCTCGCCCCTCTGCCCTGTTAATCAAACGGGGAAAATAAAGGACAGCAGACCTTCTACCGCTTGCTGGTTGTAATTCACGCAAAATACCAGCCTCTTTTAATTTCCTTAATAGGTCTGGTGTTGTCTTTTCATGAACGCCACATTCCTTATTAAGCTTCTTAACCAAATCAGAAACTTGAAAAATCGGTTTGCTGAAAATAGCATCAAGCAAATATACAGAATATTGAGAGCGCGTTATTTCCTGTATTTGTGTTTTAAATTCTTCGTAGAGTTCCATAATTGACCTAACTCTGGTGCTGTTTTGCTTTGCCTGTAGGGCAATAGCTTGCAAAAAGAATATAATCCAGCCATTCCAGTCACCTTCTTGAGAAATAGATTTTAGTCTTTGGTAATATTCACTCCGGTTAGATTCCAAATACTCACTCAAATAAAACATTGGTTGAGACAAAGATTTTTTCTGATACAAAAAGAGTGGAATTAAAAGCCGTCCGATACGGCCATTCCCATCTTTAAAGGGGTGAAGTAACTCGAATTGAGCATGAACAACGGCTGTTTGTAATAAAAAATCAGCATCATCAATCCCAATATAAGTTTCCCATTTTTTTAGAAATTCATCCAAGATCAAAGGCGACGGAGGAACAAAGCTTGCTTCTTCTATTGGGCAGCCTGTCTTCCCAATCCAATTTTGATCTTTGCGAAAATCTCCGGGAGTTTTATCCTGCCCACGTACGCTATCCAGTAATATTTTGTGCAGCTCGCAAATAAAGCCAAGTCTTATAGGGTAATCCTTTAAGTAATCCCGTGAGCGAAATAATGCATGGCGGTAATTCAAAATCTCTTGAATATCTTTTTCTTTTTCGCCCTCTTTAATCATTCCAGCTTCATGTTCCAGCACTTCGTCAACGGTTGCTTGTGTGCCTTCTATTTTTGAAGACAGCACAGCCTCTTGCGTTGTTAGCGGTGATAACATCACTTCCGGGTTTGGAATGCCCTGTAGCAAGCCATCATATCTAGCAAGCTCTGCATTGGCTTTACCAACCAAACTAAACAGCTCCTGATAATCAAGATCCTGCAAAGGCAATTCATTAGGAATATATGGTTTCATTGTTTTTTCCTTTCTTAAATAACCTTTATATCGGTTGCCGGTGATTTAAGTTTGAAGATTTGCTCGACGTTGATTTTGACCGCATCGCTGGCAAAGCCATCGTCGCGGAAGACAGCGCGCAGGGGCTGTTTATCGGCGAGTTTTTTGACAAAGTCTTCGTTAATGCCTTCATCAAAACAGGCCGCCAGCGCATTGCCATCGACAAAGAACACCGCATGCCCGTCAATATCTTCACGGATAATGGGCAGGGATAAATCCACACCCCAATCGAGCAAGACCTGAAACAGCAGATCTTCGGCGCTTCTGTCTTTTTTGATATTCCCCACCAGCGAGTCAAACATATCCGGCTTGGTCTCATCTGGCGCAAGCGTCACATCCACCATGTTGGAGCTATCAATCTTAAATACCCGAAAGCCAATATCCAGATTTTCAATGCCTTCTTTATCGGCCCCCTCTTTTTTCAAAAAGTCTTCTTTGATTTTCTTCCCAGCCCGGCGAATACGTTCCTTGGATATTTCAGCGATATTTTTATAACCGGCTTTAAAGGCTTCTGACTTTTCATCACATTTTTCGGGAAGCTGAACCAAAATATAGTTAGCTTTTGTGTTCGCTGTCATAATTGCTTCAGCAGTGCTTCCTGATCCGGCAAAGAAATCTAATATAATATCTCCATCTTTTACATCAGAAACAAGCAACTGCCTTTGTATTAATCTAGGTGGCTTTGCTGTTTCAAAAATAGAAACATTTCCTAAGTATTCTTTGATTATTTTTTTTCCTTCTTGTGTGTCTCCTACATCTTTCCTTTCCCAAATGGTTTGAGGTGTTATTCCTTGTTTCACTTCTTTAAGAAATCTTTTTATAGAAGGAACATTATTACCATCAGAACCAAACCATATTCGGTTTTCCTTTATCATTTCCTCTATTTTTTCTTTAGGTCTTCCCCAGCTACATCCATCTGGAGGGCTGAATTTTTTTCCTGTTTTTGGACTTGTTATAGAATAGTCATCACGTGGTCTGTATTCTTGTCGAGTTAAATCACTTGATTTCCACGAGCCTCGCGGGTCATTGTCGGGGTTTTTATACCTTTTATTAGCTTCGTTTGTTCTAGGTAAAAGACCAATGGAAAAAGTTTCTATATTTTTTGCAAAGCAAATAATATGCTCATGGCTTGCAGAAAAATATTTTGCATCATTCTGTGGAGCATATTTTTTTTGCCAAATGATATTTGTAAGAAAATTTAGTTCCCCAAATATTTCATCACACAATCTTTTCAGGCTTGCCTGTTCATTGTCATCAATAGAAATGAAAATAACTCCATTTTCACGCAATAAATTCCGTGCCAATTTCAAACGGGGATACATCATGGATAGCCAGTCGGAGTGATAACGGCCATTGCTGTCGGGGTTGGAAACGAGGCGGCTACCATCTTCATCGCGCTGGCCGGAGGCTTCGTCGTATTCGTCTTTATCGGCGGTGAAAGTGTCATTATAAATAAAATCATTGCCTGTATTATAGGGAGGGTCGATGTAGATCATTTTGATTTTATTGAGATATGTTTCCTGTAACAGTTTCAGCGCATCGAGGTTATCGCCCTCAATAAAGATGTTCTTGGTGGTGTCAAAATCCACGCTTTCATCACGGCAGGGGCGCAGGGTTTTGGATATGGGCGTGTTGGCGGTGACCAGGGCTTTACGCTTGCCCGGCCAGTTCAGGCTATAACGCTCTTGCGGGCCTTCAACAATGTTATCGCTAAATTCCTGACGTAGCAGATCAAAATCAATGGCGCGGACAATCTCGCCCTTATCATTCTTGCTTTCCGTGACACACGCCGGAAACAATTCCGCTAGTTTGGCGATATTCTCATCCACAAAAGCCGGCGTTGTTAAATCCATTTTTTCTAATGTTTGTTCACTCATGTTTGTGCCCCTTTTAATTGCTCTATTTCATGGTCAAGATCGCGTAGCTCTGCATTCATCTCGACCTTGCGGTTAAATTGTTTTTCCTTGTTCATGCGCGCTTCCAGCTTTTTATGCGCTTTGTCCTTGGCGATGACTTGCGCCATGCGCTCTATATGGTCTTCCAAGCTCTCATTTTCTTGCGCTGGGAGCGGTATAATTTGCCTAAAGATTTGCTCATACAGGCCGGACAAGTCAAGCGCTACTGGTAGTTTCTGACGCTCTGTATCTGCTGGAAGCCAGTCTGTCTCAAAATACTCATCCCCAACCACCCATTTGCTGGCATCGCCCTCGCTGGGGCGTTTATGCGTGGCAATCACTTTGATTTTATCCGCATGGGTAAGGTGGAAAATAATCGGGTGGGCAATGGCCTTATCAATGCAGCGCAGAAGATTTGTATCTATGTCCGGCGTTTTTAGCGGGATTTCAAAAATCTCAATTTCCTTGACCTTGGCGGTTTCAGGCAGGTTGGTGGTTTTGGGCGCAAGCTTATATTGCCAGACGATTTTACTGATCTGCGATACAAACGCGTCCTGAATTTTGCGCCCCGGCTTTACTCGATCATAAATCTTATTTTTGGCAACGATGCGGCCAAATTTTGCGGCTTTAGGATAATCAAATAATGCTCTCATTTTAAGTGTTATCCTCCTGCACGATTAGGAAATTAATCAGCTCAAAATCATCAAGCCCGGCGATAGTGTCAATCAGGGCAGTGGTGCGCTCGCCGCTAAAGAGGCTGTCTATATCCTTGTCCTCATTCAAGTCGATAATAGAGCCGATAGAATCTTTGAGCAGATCTGAATAAGTGCTCATATCACGGCCATCATCGGTTTGCTGATTAAACAGGCGACAAACAGCATTAAGTGGTTTATTTTGCCCTTTGCAGGTGCTACGCATCAGATCCAACAGTTTTTTAATCTCGCTATGATCTGCTATAATTTTACCGTCATGATTGATATAAATCATATAATACGGGTGCAAGCGATTATGCCGGTTGATATTGATGCTATGATTGCGGTTGCGCAGGGTAAAGATAACGCTGGGGCTTAAGCCTTTATCTGGGTCTGCGGGAACAACGGCGTGCATGCCGTTTGGAATACTGGCCATATCACCGTTTTCTTTGATATAGCTCAGAAGATCCATGCGAAAATCATTAAGTCCAAGGTCTGTGATAGACACGCCTGATTTGAGGTCTTCCATCTCAATCACTTCTTCTTGCAGGCGTTTTAGCTGTTCTTTGCGGTAGGATATATCGTTGGCTTTTGCGTTTAAAGGGTTGTCATCTGCTGTTGCTGACATATCGGCAATAACCATGCGGCTCTCAACGCGCTCTTTCAGGTTGATATATTCATCCAAAGATATGTCCGGCCAGTAATTCATGAGCTGAATGCTGGTATTGATAGAGCCGATACGGTCAATTCGTCCAAAGCGCTGGATAATGCGCACAGGATTCCAATGAATGTCATAGTTAATCAGGTAATCACAATCTTGTAGGTTTTGGCCTTCTGATATGCAATCTGTAGCAATCAGGATATCCAGTTCGTTTTGCTCATCTGGGATAACAATATCTTTTTCTTTTGAGCGGGGGGAGAATAGCGTCAATAATAACTCAAAATCATAATTTTTATTCAATGTTGATTTTGGCGAGGATGTTCCCGTTATCTTGCCTGTGTGAATGTTATGCTCTGTCTTAAGACTGTCTGATAAATTATTGTAAAGATAATTAGCTGTATCTGCGAAGGCCGTAAAAATCAGCACTTTCTTATTGTCAGGATTTATTGGACTAGCAATTTTATCATCAATTTGATTTTTCAAATGCTGGAGCTTGGTGTCGTCTTCTGGTGTAATTTTTTGCATCTCAGAAAGAAGGGCGTTAACGATAACAACGTCCGCTTTTAAATCATGCTCCCATGACGGTATGTCCATATCAGAGAGCTTGATCTGGACTTTGCCGCCAGTAACTTCTTCTTCCATTTCCAAGAAATCATCATCATCCGGTTCAGCATCCTCGAAATAGGATGAATTATCTGCAAAACCCGTATCCTCTCCGCGCTTTTTATAGGTTTCAATTTTAGACAGGGTTCGCTCGTGTTTACCTTTAAGTTTGTTCAGGGTAATCCTGAAGGCCTCCACAGAGCTTTCAAGGCGTTTGAGCAAGTTTGTTGTCATGAGGGCTTGCAGGCTTTTCTCACGATCAACCTGACGAAGCTTGCTTTTACCACCAAAAACTTCTGTGTCGTAAAGCTCTTCATATTTTTCAATGCGACTGGGCAAGATGTAGCTAACGGGCGCATATATGGAGAGTTTTAATAAAGACAGCTCCCTAAAAATATCATTAAAGCCCATAACGTCTTTTCGATTAGTCAGGGGGCTATGATATGAGATAGGCTTCTTGCGCTCCGGGAAACTGCCAATATCCGTAGTGTCATAAAATGTTTGAATATGTTTGCGCGATCTGGCGATGGTCACGCTGTCCAGCAATTCAAAGAAATCAAAGTCCAGAGATTTTAATATGGCCTCTGTTGTACGCTCTTCTGGAGGTAGCTTGGCCCATATGTTGAATGTGGCTTGCACGCGACGGAATATTTCATCAATGCCTTTTGTTGTTCGGAGCTTTTTGTTTAAAGTTGAAGCCTCTCCCTCATAGGCCAAAGCAAGCTGATTGCGCAGATCATTAAAACGGTTGTTTACAGGAGTTGCAGAAAGCATCAGGACTTTTGTTTTTACGCCATCTCGGATGACCGAGTTCATGAGCTTTTGATACCGGGTTTCCTTATCTTTAAAAGCATCATTGTTGCGGAAATTGTGAGATTCATCGATAACAACAAGGTCATAATTTCCCCAGTTGATCCTGTCCAGTGGTGTACCAAAAGACTCGCCACTGGTTCTTTGCAGATCTGTGTGACAAAGAACATCATAATTGAAGCGGTCTTTAGAAAAAATATTGGTTTTTAGATTGCGGTTATAATTTAACCAGTTATTGGCAAGCTTCTTGGGGCAAAGGATGAGCACAGATTTGTTTCTTAGCTCATAATATTTAACGACAGCAAGGGTCGTAAATGTTTTTCCCAAACCAACACTGTCTGCCAAGATACAGCCATTGTAAGTTTCCAGTTTATTGATAATACCTGTCGTGCCATCTTGCTGGAAATTGTAAAGCTTGTTCCAAATCAGACTATCTTGATAGCCTGTTAGATCGTTGGGCAGAACATCTTCGTTTATATCCTCTAAAAATTCATTGAAGATATTATAGAGCATAAAGAAATAGACCTGCTCTGGAGGGTTTTCCTTATAAACGCTGGCAATGTGGTCACATAGCTGGGAGGTCACATCCTCAATTTTTTGGGGATCGCTCCATATCTGATTAAAGAGGTCTAGATAAACTTTTGTGCTCGCTGGTTCATTATGCTTGGTAATAATGTTGGATACAGCATCTCCTCGCTGATATCCAAGATCAACGGCAGTAAAGCCGTGAAGCGGAAGGTAAACAGATTGGCTTTTATCATTTTCTATGCATGCAAATTGCTGCATAGGGGACTTTCCACTGTTTGATTTAAATCTGGCTTTGTTTTTTATCCACTCTGCGCATTCTTTGGCAATTGCACGCTGGGTTAGTTTGTTTTTGAGCTGTATCTCAAAATCACTACCGTAAAAGCTACGTTCTCGTTCGGCTTTTGGAATGTGGAACGTGCGGTGTTCTTTCTTTATTTTATCAACTGTTTCTTCAGGAACAAAAGTTGGGGAGGTGAAAATAAATTCCAGAGATTTAATTTTCTGCAGCTCGTCTCTCAAAGCCTCAAATGCATAAATAGAAAAGCAAGAAGCCGCTATTTTTAGCTTGGATCCTTTCTCTATGCTTTGCTTTATATTATCGCCAAGCAGGTGGTTAATGTTGTCAATTATTTCTATGGGTTCACTCATCAGCAGGCCGTCCGTTCTTGTGCACACCATATGTTCCAAAAAGGAACGCATGCTTTTTGTTGGATTTGAGAGAGTGTTCTGGACATTATTATTTTTTTACCTTTTTACATTCTGTTCTTGCTCTATAATCCAGCGATCAATTTCACTCTTGCGAAATCGCCACGCTCCACCAACTTTAAAGCCTGGTAATTTAGCTTCTGACGCTAAACGGTAAGCTGTCTTCTCCGCTAACTTCAGGTAAGTCGATACGTCTTTAATCGTAAAAATGTCATCATTTTCCATCGCGTATTGAACCTTTGTTAAATTTGGGCTACATTTGTGAAAATAGAGGAAATTCAGGAAACACGCAAGCTGCTTATTTAATAAGCGCTGGGGCAAGTGGGGAAAACCAAATGAGCATGAAAACAAATTTAAGTGGGCGCTTAAGAAACACATCCCTTCCAGCAAACAATGGTTTAATGCCTTTATTTGAAGCTGTTGTGAATTCCATTCATTCGATTGAAGAGCTTTCAAATGATATGTCTACAGGCAGTATCTCCGTAGAGATTGTCAGATCGTCTCAAGGAAGCCTGGATTTAAAAAAAGCCGGTCAAGTAGAAAAAATTGTTGGGTTTAAAATTACGGATACAGGCGTTGGTTTTAATGATCTGAATATGAAATCATTTGAAACATTAGATACAGATCATAAAGCCGATAAAGGTTGCCGGGGAGTCGGGCGCTTACTCTGGTTGAAGGCCTTTAAAAGGGTCAATGTACAAAGCGTTTACCAGAGTGGCGATACCCTATTTTCCAGAGCATTTACCTTTAACATCAATCTTGGCATAAATGACATTGTAAATAGCAGTGAAAATATATCTGAAAGAAAAACGACAGTTGAATTGCAGGATTTTAGCGAAACATATCGTGTAGCAGCACCAAAAACACTAGACTCAATTTCTAAAAGCCTTTTAGAACATTGCTTGTGGTATTTTGTAAGGGAGGGAGGCGCGCCAGCAATAGTCGTTAAAGATGGCGCTGATAAAATTTTATTAGATGAGCTATACGATGAGTATATGCACGACTCTGCGCAAACTGAAGAAGTTGAAGTTTACGGGGAATCGTTTTCAATAACCCACATTAAATTTAGAGCTTCTTCAGCTAAATCACATGCGTTATCGTTTTGTGCCACAAACCGTCTGGTGAAAGAAGAAGCTCTTAATAATAAGATTCCCGGTCTATATGGAAGTATTGCAGATAAGAATGGAGGGTTTGTATATTCATGCTACGTAAGCTCTCCATATTTAGATGAAAAAGTTCGATCTGAAAGAACGGGATTTAATATTGAAGAAAATGCAGAGGGCTTGTTTGAAGATAAAGAAATTAGCCTCAAAAAAATACGTGAAGTAATTTATCCGAAAATAAAGGCTCATCTGCAGGAATCATTGAAGGCAAATATTGATGCTGGAAAAGAAAGGGTAGAAAAATTTGTTGCTGAGAAAGCTCCACGATACCGTCCTATAATCTCGCGTATTTCAGAAGATGATTTAATCGTAGATTCGAGCATTTCAGATAAAGACCTTGATATTCACCTTCACAAACAGCTGGCAAAATTAGAACGAAGTATTTTAGAAAAAGGACACAATATTTTAGTGCCTTTACAAGGTGAGAGTTCCCCAGAGTATTACGCACGGGTTAGGGCATATTTAGAAGATGTGTCCGATATGAAAAAATCTGATTTAGCAGATTATTTGTGTCATCGCAGGGTTATTATCGATTTACTTGAAGATGCATTAAAACAGGATAGTGATGGAAAGTACGTCACAGAGGATATTATCCATGAGCTTATAATGCCTATGAGGAAAGACAGTAACGATATTTTCCCTGAAAGTTGCAATCTCTGGCTTCTGGATGAAAATCTGGCGTTTCATGATTACCTAGCCTCAGATAAAACTATCAATGCAATGCCTATTTCTCAAAGCTCTGATACAAAAGAGCCAGATATTCTAGCCCTGAATGTTTATGATAACCCAATTTTGACGTCTGAGGGTGATGCTTTACCTTTGGCATCAATAGTAGTTGTTGAAATAAAAAGACCAATGAGAAATGATGCGCGTGCTGGTGAAGACAAGGATCCCATTGAGCAAGCTTTAGGATATTTAAAACGAGTTAGAGATGGTAAAGCACAAACACCATCTGGAAGGCCAATTCCAAATTCAACCGATATACCAGGATATTGTTACATTGTATGCGATTTAACAGAAAGCGTTCAAAAGCGCTGTGATTTGTTTAATCTTACTATCAGCAGCGATCGAATGGGGTATTTTGGATATAACTCAAATTATAAAGCTTATATTGAGGTGATCTCATTTGATAAACTAATCGATTCAGCCAAAAAACGAAACAAAGCATTTTTTGACAAACTTGGATTACCGACCACATAACGAGGAATTATGAACCTAAAAATTGAACGAAAACTGGCCGGTAAATTTGCCAAAACACTAACTGCTATGTGTGTTCGACACACGGAACTTGAGGATATCCACGCTGGGATACTTCCTGTTACAAAAACAGGTGATTATTCGGATGTTAAAATCATTGATGCTGATGGCAATGAAATTCCGTGGAATGAAGCCTCAAGAATTAGTAACGCTGAAATGAAAACGCTCATGAAGCAAATTGTAAACCGTCTTTATACATATTTCATTCAAGGTGAAGATTCGCGTTTTCAAAAGCATGTTGATTATTATGAAAGGTGCGCTGGAAATTGGGATGATCCGGAGCCGGATATTGATCCCAGACTAAATGTTGAAAAGTAATGAATAAAAACTTCATAGGAAAATGGAAAATCACAGAAATGGAATTATGGGACTCAGATTATATTGATCTGGTGGAGCCTGGTTTTATTTCATTTGACGATGGCGGTCACGGTGAATTTATGTTTGGTGTTGTGAAGGGTTATATGAGATATGGACATGGGCAAAATATTGTCCATTTCAAATGGGAAGGTAGCGATGAGGGCGATGAAATTCGCGGTGAAGGTTGGGCTGAGCTTGACGAGAACAGTACCGATATCTTGAGTGGCTCCATTGAATTTTGGGATGGTGATGAATCAGAATTTAAAGCGCGAAAGATACTGAAATGACGGAATCCAGCAAGAAAACTCTGCGCTCCATGCTTTCTAAAGACTCTCTTCGTGATATGGCAGGAGATAAAATTTATGAACGCGGCGCAAATTATTACGGGCAAAATCTCGTGGATTTGCTGTTTCATGAACCCTATGAAGCCGCAGCAGAAGTCAGAGGGACACATCCTTACAGAGTTGATTTTTCTGTATCGGATGAAGGAGAGATAGAAGCAGATTGCACTTGCCCGGCTATGAATAGCTGGGGATTTTGTAAACATTGCGTGGCGACGGGTTTGCTTTTGATTGATACGCCTGCCGCGAAAAAAGGCAGTGAAAAGCCCAGAAAACAAGAGACGGATTTATTTGCGAAAGCCTATCCTAATCTTGCAAATTGGATTCACGATGGCACAATTGAGATCGGTCGGGATGGTTGCAGCACATCTATGATACGCATTATTGATGAGGGCGGCGTTGTCTTTGAAGGCGGCACAAGGCATAAATCCATTGACAAAATGCTTGAAGAGGCGGAGGAAGCGGCTAAAGAATGGCTGGGTGAAGAGTGACTTTCTATATGCTATAACATATTTTATTTCTTTGATATATGTGGTATCATATAAAAATGATGGAAGATATTATTAAAAAACTACGCGCGGCACGAAAAACCAAGGGCTTCACGCAAGGTGCTCTGGGAGCCAAGATGGGTTTGCCGCAGAGTCATATTTCGCAGATCGAGGCAGGAAAGATTGATATACGTCTTTCCAGCTTTTTGGAAATGGCGCGGCTTTTGGATTTGGAACCGATGCTGGTTCCACGCAGTTTAACGCCCGCTGTCCGGTCTATGCTATCAGGTGACAAAGAAAAAACATCACAACCAGCTTGGCAGCCCGACAATGATACGGAGGAATTGTCATGACAGCTTCACTTGATATTTTTCTGAACGACACGCTCACGGGAGTTTTAACGCAGCTGCCAGATGGGCGGATTTTGTTCACTTTCGATGAAACCTATATCAATGATCCTAACCGCCCGGTTTTAAGTCAATCCTATTTCTCAGCCGATGGCAGCCTCCTCACAGATACAAAAGCTTACAGCGTTAAAGCACCGCCGTTTTTTTCCAATATGCTTCCCGAAGGACATTTGAGAGACTATCTCGCTGAGCGCGGCGGCGTTAAGCCGGGCAGTGAATTTGCCCTGCTTTATCTTTTGGGCGAAGATTTACCCGGCGGCGTGATTGCTCGACCTGCGGAAGGGTCTTGCCTGCCTGTTAAAAATTCTAGGTCAGAAGATATGGATAAAAAGCAGGAAACACAGCAGCCATTGCGTTTTTCTCTGGCGGGTGTGCAACTGAAGTTTTCAGCGCTGATTGGAAAGCATGGAGGGTTAACCATTCCAGCCAGCGGAATGGGCGGAGACTGGATTGTAAAATTGCCGTCTCCCACGCATGACAATGTCCCGGAAAACGAATATGCCATAATGCATATGGCCGGGCTTATTGGTATGAATGTGCCGGAAATCAAACTGGTGGCTCTGTCTGATATTGAAAACCTTCCTGATTTTGGTAAACTGCGCGGTAGTCAAGCTTTGGCCGTCAAGCGTTTTGATCGCGCAGAAAATGGCGCGCGTATCCATGTCGAAGATTTTGCGCAAGTCTACAGCATCTTTCCCGATAATAAATATGAAGGTGTGAGCTTCCAAAATATTGCAAAAATGATCTGGATCTTGACCGGAGAAGAAGGCCTGCGCGATTATATCGCCCGCCTTGCCTATACGATTCTAACCGGAAATGGTGACATGCATTTGAAAAACTGGTCATTCATATACCTCGATGGACGCACTCCGGAGCTCGCGCCGGTTTATGATATGGTTTCAACGGTGCCTTATATTCCCGGCGATACGCTGGCTTTGAAACTTCTTAAAACAAAAGATATGATGCATTGCGACTTACAGCTTTTTGAAAAGCTTGCCGAAAAAGCCGGATTGCCGAAAAAGCTGGTTATTGATACAGCGCGTGAAACAATAACAAAAACGCGTGAGACTTGGGCTGCAAATAAATCACATTATGCTTTGCCTGAACCTATCCAATCCATAATAGATCAGCACATGAAAAACGTTCCTTTGAAGGAGGGGTAGCGAGATAGTTGCATCACACCTCAAAAGGCAAAAATAAGTGTTTTTCACAAAAAGAGTAGAATATAAGTGTTTTTCATGGACTGTAAGTGTTTTTCATGGAATACTGCTTTCATGATAAATAGACCCTTACCAGAACAAAACGCAATTCTAGCCGGGTATGCAGCTCTTATTAACAAATATGAGCTTAGCGTTCCTTTGCCTTTTTTTCTAGCCGCCATCAGTGAAAAACATACAAAATATGAAACAGATAATTGGAGAGTATTTACGCCGCGTCATGCGCCTGAAGACACTCTTTATGGCCAGCTTGTTTTTGCTCTTCGATATGAAGGGATAGACATGGCTGTCTTAAATGCTCTGTTTTCAAAAATTGCTGATAATGAAATTAAGGAACTGGTCAGACAAGAACCTAATGGCATTTATGCACGGCGGATTTGGTTTTTATACGAATATTTAAAAGATATTAAAGTGGATATTCCTGATTTATCACAAGGTAATTTTGCAAACTTACTTGATGGTAAATTGCATTATGTTGGCCCATCTTGCCCCTCTAAACGCCACCGTATCCGCAACAATCTTGCGGGCACTAAAGACTTTTGCCCATTGGTAAGACGCACTGAAAAGCTGGATCAGCTTATTGAGCAAAACCTATCAAACCAGGCTTTGGAAATTGTCGGTAATATCCATCCGGATGTGCTTATGCGCGCGGCCTCCTTTTTGTTATTGGAAGATTCAAAGGCATCTTATGCTATTGAGGGTGAAACACCGCCACACAACCGCGTCGAGCGTTGGGGACGCATTCTTGGTCAGGCCGGTAAAACTCCACTATCAAAAGCAGAGCTGGAGCGCCTGCAAAAAGAAGTCATTGTGGATAGCCGGTTTATCAATATGGGATACAGGCAAGAAGGCGGTTTTATCGGCACTCATGATCGTTCAACCAATATGCCAATTCCAAGCCATATTTCCGCAAAGCATCAAGACCTTGAAAAATTGATGAACGGTTTAATTGAAACTGCGACGCTATTGAAAGAGAGTGATTTTCCTCCGGTTTTAGCAGCAACGTTGATTGCTTTTGGCTTTGTTTTTATTCACCCGTTTGAAGATGGAAATGGGCGTTTACACAGATATTTACTACACCATGTATTGATCGAAACAGGCTTTACACCAAAAGGACTCGTCTTCCCTGTATCCTCGGTTATTCTTAAACGCATCACGGATTATGTAAGCGCATTGGAATCATATTCCAAGCCACGCCTTTCTTTTATTGAGTGGCGTGCAACGGATAAAGGCAATGTTGAAGTGTTGAATGAAACGCTAGATCTCTACCGCTTTTTTGATGCAACGGTGCAAGCAGAATTCTTTTACGAATGTGTCCATGAAACGATTACCAAAGCTCTGCCCGAAGAAGTTGATTACTTACAAAAATACGATTTGATGAAAGCCTTCGTGAATAATTACATCGATATGCCTGATCGCATTGCTGATTTGTTGATCCGTTTTTTACACCAAAATGATGGAAAGCTTTCAAAACGCGCGCGCGATAAAGAATTCTCAGCATTGACCAATGAAGAGGTTAAGGTGTTTGAAAACAAGTTTGAAGAGATATTCAATGAAGAGTGAAATTTGAGCCGCAAACAAAATGGATTATGTTGCTGAAGCATTTATCTTTAATGTAAAAATAGCGCCACATGTATTGTAAATATCGCGACCATTCTGTGTTGATTTTTGCGGGCTATTAAATATCAGCCTTCCCATATCTTCAAGCGTACACCTTGCTCATCGGCTTGTGCGGGATCCATGAAGGCATTTGTTTCGGTGAGCTGTTGCCGTGCGCTCTCAAAATTGCTCCAATCGATGCTCTGCGTGTATTTCTGCGCGAAATCCAGTATACGGATTAAGGGATCGGTAAGGCTGCTATGTGTCAAGGCTTTCAGGCCGGAGAGATAATTGCTGCGGTAGATCGTCGGGATAATGATTTTTTGTTCCCTAGCGGCAACCAGTTCCGCATTCATCATAATGCGCGCGGCGCGGCCATTACCATCGGTAAAGGGATGAACCTCGCTCACCAGAAACATCATAAAAATCGCCCTGTGCAAGGGCGCTGACAATCCTTGATAGACTTCAAATCCTTTTTCCAACGTTCCTTCGACCATGTCCGGGGCAACAAATTGCGTCATGCCTGCCTGATTGCGCTTTATTTTAAACTGGCCGGGGTTTTTGTCAGGCCGTAATTCCATGAAAGCGCCGTGACGCGTTTTCAGTAACCGGAAGAAATCGTCTATATTTTTGGGCAATTCTGCCATAGCCTCATAATCGGAAACAACGCGAAACGTGCCTAAAACATCATGTGCATCTTCCGGGCGGTCATTCGGGATTTTACCGTCAAAGACAATATCAACGGCTTCATCAATTTCAAATTTCGTGCCCTCAATAAAGTTAGAAAAATAGGCCTCAAAAAAGGACAAATTGGTTTTGGTTTTATCACTCATGGAATCGGCACTACGGCGTGAGGGGGCAGTGTTATTCAATGCTTCAAACAGTTTTAAAAACATATCCAGCCGCTGAGGGTCATAGGGCGTGCCTTTTTTACGTGCCTGTCCGACATCGCTTTTCATCTCGGCCTCACGCGTGCTAAGCAAAGAGCCAATGATTTCTTCCAGCTTTTTATATTCTTCTTCCAATTCCAGCCTTGGCGCAATCCGCCGTGCTTCATCACGAATTTCATTTATGGCTTCCTCGCCACCTTGGCGGATAATCCTGTCCAGCCGTTCCTCGATTTCAGCTTTGGAAAGTGTGCGTGAGGCTGTGCCTTTCCGCGCTCTGGAAATCCGCATATTTTCCAAATAAGCGCGTGGCATTGACGATAAACGCACATCTCCCAAAAATGGCTTGTCCGTGGCAATTGTCTCCGGCCCGGCGCGTGGCTTAAAAATAATGCCGGGCAATTTCGTCTCACGTTTTTTGGAGGAGATAATAAAAACGGAGCCGTCTTCGGCGGGTTTATTTTCAAGTGCCGTGCGGTCGGCAATGAGCGCATCCGGGTAATAATCCTTCAGCAAGAAATACCAGTTACGTTTTACGATCTCTTCCGGATCAGCATTCATCTTTTTTGTGTAAAGGCGCGTGCCGAGTTTACGGATCTTGCCCTGTCGCACAGCCTGATTAACCAGCGCCGAAATCTCGGTACGGGAAACAAAAACTTCCGGCAGATCATCTAAAAAACTGGGCATTTAAAATCCTCTCCCATCCACTATATTCAATTTTCGGGGAATATAAAGAGAAATATTTTAGTTTTTGGGGTTTTAGCCTCTAAAGTGAATGGCAAATACGGATTCGAACCGGCGTGTCAATACGCATTTAAAATTGA
>JAGLMC010000004.1 GCA_023140215.1 Alphaproteobacteria bacterium | reverse complement strand
CAAATTGGAACGCTTATAACTGCGCTTGGTACTTCGATAGGAGCAGAATAATTTAATATTGAAAAAGCACGATATCACAAAATTGTAATTATGACAGATGCGGACGTGGATGGATCACATATTAGAACATTACTCTTAACATTCTTTTTCCGCTACATGCCGGAAATTATCGAGCGTGGCTATTTATATATTGCTCAACCCCCGCTTTTCAAAGTTAAGCGTGGAAATTCTAATGAACTATATTTAAAGGATGAGCGTTCTTTGGAGGATTATCTTATTGATACATCTGTATCAGATATGATTGTTGTTGATGGTCAAGGAGATGTTCGTAGCGGAAATGATTTTAGATATCTTTTAGTACAGGCTCGTAAAATACGTAGCTCAATTAATGCTTTAACCCGCAAAGCAGGAAACCGTCGTATGGTTGAACAAATTGCAATTGCCGGTGCATTCGATGATGAAATTTTTGAGAAAGACGATCTTGGTCAGGATTATGCTGATAAAGTAGCACAACGCTTGAATGTAATTGCTGCAAAAAATGCTAAAACATGGCAAGGAACATTTACACAAGAAGATGGCTATATTCTCAAACGTATACATCGCGGAATAACTCAAAAAGTACGCCTGTCAGTAGATCAAATTCGTAGCGCAGATGCACGCAGACTTCACGGTGTTAAAGAATGGCTGGCAGATGTTTTCAAAACCGCTATTGAAATTCGCAGCGGTGAGAAAATATTGGCTAAAGTTAATGGCCCTGCTGCGCTTTATGATAAAATTCAGGAGCTCGGACGCAAAGGACTAACAATTTCCCGTTACAAAGGTCTTGGTGAGATGAATCCGGAGCAACTATGGGAAACAACGCTTGATCCAAATGTGCGTACACTTTTGCAAGTTGAGGTATCCGATGCTGTGAAAGCTGATGAAATCTTCTCAACGCTCATGGGTGATGTGGTAGAGCCACGCCGTGAATTTATTCAAGATAATGCGTTAAAAGCAGACGTAGATACTTAAAAGAAAATAAAGAGAGCTGAAAAAATATGAGCAATAAAAAGAAAATTGCAGTAGTTTTATCCGGTTGTGGAGCAAAAGATGGCTCAGAGATTCATGAAGCAGTAATGACATTATTAGCTATTGATCGTCAGGATGCATTTTATCAATGTTTTGCGCCTGACATTAAGCAACATAATGTCATTAATCATATTACTGATGAAGAAATGAACGAAGATCGCAATGTAATGGTTGAGGCTGCAAGAATTTGTCGGGGAGATATAAAACCTTTAGTTGAATATGATCCGGCTGATTATGATGCACTGATCTTACCGGGAGGATTTGGTGCAGCAAAGACATTATTTACTTTAGCTATAGACGGGCAGGATTTCATAGTAAATGATCTGGTAGAGCGCGCAATTAAAAGCACATACGATGTTAAAAAACCAATCGGAGCTTTATGTATTGCGCCAGTGATGATTGCCAGACTTCTTTCTAATGTGAAGGTAACAATTGGCCAAAACAAGGAAATGTCTTCACTGATTGAAAAATTTAGTTCATATCATGAAAAAACAAATCACGGAGAAATTTGCATTGATCGCGATAATAAAATTGTTACCTCTCCATGCTATATGCTGGATGCGCGAATTAGTGATATCGCTCAAGAAACTGATAGTTTGGTAAAGGCTATTTTGGAGCTATCGTAAAAAATGACATCGCTTGTAGAAAAATTATCAAACATTGTCGGGGAAGCTTTTACATCACAAGGATTCTCTGTTGAGCTTGGAACTGTGCGTGTATCTGATCGTCCGGATTTATGCCAATTTCAGTGTAACGGTGCTATGGCAGCAGCAAAAAAAAACAATGGTGCTAAAAAGAATCCTCGTGAAATTGCACAAAATATAATTGATATACTTTGCAAGCGTGATGAATTTTCAAAAGTTGAAATCGCCGGCCCCGGCTTTATTAATCTGGATATTACGGATGAATATTTATCAGCATATCTTGTTGGTAGCACTCTTGATAAGCGTTTCGGCGTAAATATGCTTTTTGACGGGCAAACATTTGTGCTTGATTATGGAGGCCCTAATATTGCAAAGCCCATGCATGTAGGGCATTTACGTGCTTCTATTATTGGAGATTCTTTACGCCGTATTTGTGCATTTGCCGGTTATAATACAATCGGTGATGTGCATATTGGAGATTGGGGAACACCTGTAGGAATGGTACTTTCCGAGCTGGAAGAGCGCGGTATCATCGGACAATTTATTACGGCTGAAGACTTGGAAGAAATTTATCCCGCTTCAGCTAAAGCTTGTAAAGAAGATAAAACGCGCATGGAAAAAGCGCGTCTAGCTACAAAAAAACTTCAAAACGGAGATGCAGTTTATAGAAAAGCATGGGAGCAGTTTGTTAATGTTTCTATTGAAGGCATGAAAAAGAATTTTGATTTACTTGGCGTACATTTTGATGAATGGAAGGGTGAAGCTTGCGTACATGATTTAATTGCCCCAATGATTAAAACACTGAAAGACAAAAAAATTGCTGAAGAAAGTAATGACGCAATTATTATTCCAATTAAAGAGAATAGTGATAAAAAAGAAATTCCGCCTTTGATTTTGCTTAAAAGCGATGGTGCGGTTATGTATAGCACAACGGATATGGGTACTATAATAGATAGAATGCAAACCCATAATCCGGTTAAAATTTTATATTGCACTGACCAGCGACAAAGCTTGCATTTTGAACAACTTTTCCGTGCTGCATATAAGGCTAAATTATTACCTGAAACTGTTGAGCTTATTTTTGCTGGTTTTGGAACTATGAATGGCATGGATGGTAAGCCATTTAAAACCCGTGCAGGCGGAATAATGAAGCTGGAAGATTTAATTTCAATGGGAATTGAGAAAGCTCAATTCAGGCTGGATGAAGCAAATTTAGCCAAAGACTTGGACAAGCAAGAGCATAAATCAATAGCGCATAAAATCGCAATTTCTGCCATTAAATTTGCTGATTTACAAAATCCGCGACAATCGAATTATATTTTTGATCTTGATCGCCTTATATCTTTTGAAGGTAAAACAGGACCGTATTTGCTCTATCAGGCGGTACGTATTAAATCATTGTTGCGTAAGGCTCAAGTTCAAACTCAGACTCAAGATCAAACTCAAAAATATATTGCTGATAATAAAATAGACATTCTTATTAAAGATGAAGATCGGACGCTGGCACTTTTACTTTCCGAATTGCCGGATCATTTTAAAATAGCACTTAAAAATTATACACCACATGTTTTATGTGACTATGCATTTAGACTCGCACAAGGATTTAGTAGTTTTTATGCGTCCTGCCATATTTTATCCGAGAAAAATAAAGACTTACGAGCAAGTCGTCTTGCATTGTGTGATCTAACCTATAAACAGTTGGAATTAGTTCTTGATTTGCTGGGAATTGAAATACCAGACAGAATGTAACTACTTTAAAAATACAGTGACGATATCAGAAAATAAATAAAAAGCTTGCGGTTTTCATAATACCAATGTATGTAGTGTTTAATAACAAATAACCTCCAAAGAAATTTAAACAATGTTAAGTGAAAAACTTAGACAAATTTTTGCAAAATTAGAATCTGAAAAATTAGAATCTAAAGAATCAGATATTGCAACTCCTGATGGTGCTAAAAATGAAGAATTAGAATTTAAAATAGAAAATCTTAATTCTCTAGTTTTAATTAAATATAATGGAATAATATCATATCAAGACGGAACCTTTTCTTGCCTTTTCTTTGTCGAACTTGAAGATAATTCTAAAGGTATGATTGAACTTTCTATAGGAGATACTGAAGAATTAGCTATTACTTTAAAAGAATTATCTATTGCTTTTCCTGAAAAGAAAAATTTACTTTTTAACTTTACCGAAACTACAAAGGGATTTCTTGAAATTATAACAGCATATGATAATCCTATGCGTTCAAGTAAACAAACACATTTTTTCCCTCCCATTATTCACTAATTAATCCAAATTATGAATAAACTTTTCTAATCCTATCATTTATATATTGAGCTTATAACCTCGTTCAATTGTAATAAGAAGCTCCGGTTTTGCAGGATTTTTCTCAATTTTTTGTCTTAATCTGTATATATGTGTTTCCAATGTGTGAGTTTCAACATTTTGTGCATATCCCCAAACCTCATCAAGTAAAGCCTGACGTTCAACAAAAGCTCCGGCACTATTAGCAAGATATTGAAGAATATGGGTTTCTTTATCAGTTAACCGAATGACGGCATTTGTCTGACGATGTTTCAACGTATTATGTCTGGAATCAAGCTCATAAATACCAATTAACAATATATGATCTTGTATAGGAATATTTTTAGCATTTATATATTTATAAATACGATCTAAAAGCGCACCAATACGCAATGGCTTTTCAAATTGATCGCTTTGTTTGATAGAAATTCCAGAAGGTAAAACATTTTGCTTATCTTTAATATAAAGATAAATATTATCTGTAGAGCCAATATCATTTACCACCGAGCAAAAATCATTAAGCTCTTTTTTCATGAGCATCTGTTCCAGAGCTACTCCGGCAAAATTATCCTTCTCAACAATCATTAATTTTTTCATATTTTAAGTTTAAACATGTTTAGCAATAACTATACAATAAATCTTTCCGGCACAAAGCTTGCAACGAAAAACACGGAAAGAAAGGTGTAATAGTGTTAGAGCAGATTAATAGTGAATATCCGTTGTTAAATACACAACGCAATGAGAATAATAATGCCATCACAAAAACCAAAAAAGTGCTCAGAATGGTTAAAAATGAGCGCATGGGTGGAATGGTTCCTAAATGGGAAACAATTACTATTAGTGATAAGCAGGCACTTGAGAAAAATTTAGAGCAAATTCAATCTCAAAAACATGAAGATTCTTTTGAAAAAATACTATTGTCTTATCAAAGTACAGAAACAACTCAAATTGAGAAAATAAAAGAGTCACATGATGAATTCGGCTTTGGAGATTTAATTGATATGATTAATCCGCTTCATCATATTCCAATAGTTAACCATATATACCAAGGACTTACAGGCGATGAAATAAAACCGGTTGGTCGAATTATAGGTGGCGCATTGTTTGGAGGTGCTGTTGGTGCAGCAAGCGGTTTAGTTAATGTTATCATTGAAGAGGAAACGGGAAAAGATGTGGCAGATAATGCTATTGCTGTAGCTTTTAAATATATCAGTTAAGATTTGATCTTTAAATCAATAACACAGAATTTATAATGCTCACGCTATAACTACTACAGCCCATTTATTTTTTACGAAATTGATCGAGAGAAACTACCTCTCCCGTTATTCCCTTACTTTTACCACCGCCGGAACCGTCATCGTCCGGGTTATCGCCTTCACCCTCAAGAGCCGCTATAATATCGGCTTCATCAAGATCATCACCAAGTGGCTGGAATTGTAGTGCAAAATTAACCGAAGGATCAGCAAAAATGCTAATTGCTGCTAATGGAATTTGTAATTTTTCAGGAATATTATTAAACGAGAGCGTAACTTTCATATTTTCATCATCTACGCCTAAATCAGAAAACTGATATTGCAAAACAATAGTCATTTCACCCGGATATCTATCTCTCAAATAATCAGGGATATTAACCCCCTGATAGTCTGTTAAAAAAGTTATATAGAAATGATGCTCTCCTTGAAGACCGTGCTCCATAACCTCTTCAATGGACTGCCGGACAACACCACGCAAAGCAGTTTCAACCATTTGGTCATAACGGAGTATATCATCTTCATCTATAGTCATAATTTTTTACACGGCAGGTAATACACTTGAGAAACAAGCGCGGGTTAAATAACTTCATCTACATGAATGGCATAAATAGTTGATGTAAATCCAGCATCACACAAGAGTACAAGGATTAGATCTGTGGACAAAAAGGTATATAAGAAATAATGAGGACACATTAGTTCAATATGTCCCCGTTTCTCGTTTTAAAAAAGCCCCGCTCATATGAACAGGGCTTTTATATCTATTTAGCTTTATTTTATATCTTAAGAACCTTAAGCCTTTTTACGATTTTTAATTAAATCCTCAACAACTGCCGGTTCTGCAAGTGTTGATATATCACCAAGCTCTTCAAACTCGTTGGCGGCAATTTTACGCAGGATACGGCGCATAATTTTACCGGAACGTGTTTTCGGCAGACTTGGAGTGAACTGAATGATATCTGGCGTAGCAAGAGGGCCAATTTGACTTCGTACCACTTTTACGATATCAGCCTTTACTTCATCGGTAGGTTTTTGTCCTTCCAATAATGTAATATATGCAAAGATACCTTGTCCCTTGATCTCGTGTGGATATCCAACAACAGCACTTTCAGCAACAAGCACCTGACCATTGATTGCACTTTCAATTTCAGCAGTACCTAAGCGATGACCGGAAACATTGATAATATCATCAACTCGTCCTGTTATTTTATAATCACCATCTTCATCACGCTTCACGCCATCACCTGTAAAATATTTTCCGGGGAAAGTCGTAAAGTATGTTTGTATAAAGCGATCATGGTTTTTGTAAAGTGTACGCATTTGTCCCGGCCAGCTATCAAGTATCGCAAAGTTACCTTCACAAGCTCCTTCGATAATATTGCCTTCACCGTCAACAATTGCCGGTTGAACTCCAAAGAATGGTTTTTGTGCCACTCCCGGTTTTAACGTATGACACGGCAATGGGGTAATCATATGCCCGCCCGTTTCTGTTTGCCACCATGTATCAATAATAGGGCATCTGCCTTCACCTACAACATTGTAATACCATAACCATGCTTCATGATTTATCGGCTCACCAACTGTAGCTAAAATGCGTAATGATTTACGGCTTGTTGCTTTAACGTATTCATCACCTTCACGCAGGATTGCGCGAATAGCTGTTGGCGCTGTATAGAAGATATTTACATTATGCTTATCCACGACCTGCCATAAACGAGACCAGTCCGGATAATTTGGCACACCTTCGAAAACCAATGATGTAGCTCCGTTAGCTAATGGACCATATACAATGTAAGAATGCCCTGTTACCCAGCCAACATCTGCTGTACACCAGTACACGTCACCCGGCTTGTAATCAAATACGATTTCATGAGTCAAAGAAGCATAAACCATATATCCACCAGTGGTATGAAGAACTCCTTTTGGCGCTCCGGTTGATCCTGATGTATATAGAATGAAAAGAGGATCTTCAGCATTCATTTCTTCACATGGACAATCATTACTTTGCTCACTAATAAGCTCATGCCACCAGACATCTATATTATCATTCCAGTCAATTTCACAGTCTGTGTGTTTCAATACAATGACTTTTTCAACGCAGGTATCTTTAACTGCCTGATCAACATTATTTTTGAGGTGAATTTTTTTACTACCGCGTAATCCTTCATTAGATGTAAGAACAACTTTAGCTTCACAATCAATAATACGGCTGCGAAGAGCTTCTGCTGAAAACCCTCCGAAAACGACAGAATGTATTGCACCAATACGAGCGCATGCAAGCATGGCATAACATGCTTCCAATAACATCGGCATATAAAGTATTACGCGATCACCCTTTTTAACACCGAGTTGTTTTAGCGCATTAGCCAGTTTGCTCACTTCATCTTTAAGCTCACCATATGTTACTTTCTTATCAACATTTGGCTCATCGCCTTCCCAGATCAGGGCTGTAGTGTTTTCTTTTTCAGGTAAATGACGGTCAATGCAATTATAACATGCATTTAAAGAGCCGTCTTCATACCACTTGATAGATACATCGCCCGTAAAATCTGTATTTTTTGCTATTGTTGGTTTTTTGAACCAATCAAGGCGATCAGACATTTCCATCCAAAAACCTTCTGGATCTTTAATTGAACGTTCGTACATTTCATCGTATTGCTCTTCAGAGAGCAAGGCATTACTTAGAGTTTCACTAGATGGTGCAAATTTTTCCTCTGACATATTGAGGTCTCCTGTTGTTTAATTTTACATGTGATGGAATCATAGCGACTCATAATTGTAAAGTATAAAAGGATATTTCTTTTAATTGACGCACATACGGCATTTTCACTTATTTTATTATACAATCACCTGCCCTTAATTCAATCTGCCACACTATACATCAATTGGCATTAAGATTAAAGAGTCCGTCCATAATAAAGCACTATGTATAATTCTATGTGGATAGATTTGTTGCAGCACATCTACATAAGCTTTTAACTGTTTTATATATATATCCTCTACATGTTCAGGCTTTTCCGGTGGAGAACGATTAGTTTTATAATCAATAATCCAGATTTCTTTATCTGTAATTAAAAGCCTGTCAATTTGCCCGCTTATAATCTGTTTGGATATAATCGCTGTAATCGGAACTTCTGCTTGTGAATTAACACCAAAAATTGGAGCAAATTCCGGATGCTCAAGTATCTTAAGTGTTTCATTAATAATACTATTCTGACTGTTAGCAGATAGCGCAATTCCATATCGCTTTATAAAAATTGTTGCAGTATTTTTTCTATTCTCTACTGGAATTTCAGGAAGTATTTCTAGTAATTTGTGCGTTAAATTTCCACGAGTGAAATTATTTGTTTTTATCTCTGATGATTTTGAAGGTATCAGAGGCTTCGGCGGAAGCGGTTCTTTTGGCGCAGCAATATTTGCCCATAACGGTAACTTTTCAGATTGATATCCGGAAGCTTTTACTATTTTATTTCTTTCCGGATCACCTGTCTGCGGATTACTAACGCAAATACGCCCATCCCCCAGTAGCTCATGTTCTGGCAAAGTTTCAAGTCCGGCTTTAATGTAGTTATACCAGCTATCATTAATTGGAGTTTTTTGTTCTTTATAGCCTGCAACATATAGCTGATCTTCTGCTCGTGTCATAGCTACATAAAGTAAGCGTTGATATTCTTCTTCCTGAAGCTTATCCAGTTTCCCCAACGCCTGCTTAAATACTTCACAATCAAAATCTTTTCGTGGAGACCACAATGGTATGTTCAGTCCGGATTTATCCGGCCAAATAAAGCGTCTATTGTTTTGTGATGGCGGTGATGTGAACGTACGAAATGTATCCGGCATTATGACTATTGGTGCTTGCAGTCCTTTAGCTCCATGTATAGTCATAATACGAACATGTTTACTATGTTCGCTCAGCTCTCTTTTAACTTCCGTTTGATTATTATAATGCCAGTGTAAAAACTTTTGTAAAGATGATGGATACGTACGTTCAAATGCTAGAGTAGCATTTAAAAATTCATCAATAGAATCAAGCGCATCATCACCTAAACGCCCGCGAATTGCCCGCGTGGCGCTGATTTTATCTGCTGGACATGGTAATTGGAGAATATGGCTGAAAAACTCATATGGCGGCATATCAGAGGCCATATGAATCAAGCTTGATAGATAGTTTGTTATTTTATTATGCGGACTATTTTGCAGAGCTTTCCACAAAGTTGATGAACGATCTATAGCAAGATTATAGATATCCTCTTCATTTAGCCCGATAACCGGAGATTTTAAAATACAGGCAAGAGTTAAGTCATCGTCTGGAAGTAAAGTAAATTCTGCAAATGCGGTAAGATCTTGCACAACTAGCTGATTACCGAGAACCATCCTATCAACACCGCTTACAGGAATATTATTATTTTTTAATGCTCTAGTTATTTGATTAACAAGAGTTGTTCGTGTACGAACCAATATGAGAATATCACCAGCATGTATTGGACGGTTTTTTGACGATAATATTTTTTTATTATCTATCCAGTTCTTTATAGTTTTTGCAATATATTCAGCTAGCATAGTTTGACCGGAAGGTGATTCTATTATTTTTGTCGGTGATTCCCACGGATCAATTTCTTTTTTTTCTTTTGGTTCAAATACAGGCCAAAGTTCTACATGTCCGGCTTGACGATGTCGAAAAGCATGATGCTTAATTTGTTCATCGCTCAGATTTTTTTGTAATGCCGGTAAAGAAAAAACAGCATCAACAGTTTTTAGAATTGCTTGTGTAGAACGAAAAGAAATATTTAACTTCAAATCCTTCCAGAAAGCATCAGCAGTTATGATTTTATCAGCAAAAAAGTGACGCATTCGTTTAAATTCTTTAGGGGAGGCTCGTTGAAAGCTATATATTGATTGCTTTTCATCACCAACTGTAAAGATCGAGCGCGTTTTTTCAGTTTGTCCTTTTCCGGCAAAAAACTCATTGCACAGAGCTTCAATAATTTCCCATTGTTCCGGATTTGTATCTTGTGCTTCATCAACCAAGATATGCTCAATACCTTGATCCAGCTTATAAAGCACCCAACTTGCAAAGTTCTTTGTATTAAGAAGTTGTTTGGTTTTGAGAATTAAGTCATCAAAATCAAGAGTGGCTCGGTTTATTTTAAGTGCTTGATATTTATTGATAATAGCTTGACTTAAATGTAAAATATCCCGCGTAAATATTGCACAATGCGCAGCATTAATCTTGTCTTTTAACTCTATAAGTCTGATCTGTTCCTGACGTAATATTTCAACAGCAAATTCCGGTACATCTTTACTACCTAGTTTATCTTTTGGTTCTCCATCTTGTTTTTTTAAGAAAATGGAAAGATAGGCTTGGAAATTTTCAGTACGTTCTTCCGGCGTTGCAATAAGCCAATTATTTATAATTTCACCATTTACCTGATATGTTTTTGAACCAAGATCAATAAGAGACGTACAAGCAGATTTAAGATCGGCATGATTGAAAGCTTCGTTTTGACAAGCTTCGAGGAGTACATCTTTAGCATTTATGCCGACTTCTATATTTAATGTTTCGCATATAGATACGTACAGTCCTTCAATGTCAAAAGTTTTATCTATCAAACGATTTAATTGATTCCGTTCTGAGGTTACAGATTTGATAAGGCCGTTAAATTGCTCACTATTAACAGTTTTGGCTATTTGGTGGAGAGCTTGATTTGCTATAGAGCCACTTTCTTTTTCTACGGATTCAAGAACTTGATCTCGCGCAGAAGCAAGTAATGTGCTTGCTTCCATATCTTCCAGTACGGAAAAATATGGAGGAAGACCTGATTCAAGAGGAAAGCGGCTTAGAACTGATTGACAAAAAGAATGAATTGTCATGATCTTTAATCCACCGGGCGTATCAACAACATCAGCAAATAAACGTCTTGCTGTTTCTATATCATTTATTGATGGAACTTTTCCCAAAAGGTCTTTAAGTTCTTTTTCCAATTCTTCATTTGAGATAACAGCCCACATTCCAAGAGTTTTATTAATACGGATAGCCATTTCACTGGCTGCGGCTTTTGTGAAGGTTAAACACAAGATTTTATGTGGATTTGTTCCAGACATTCCATTTTGTCTGGGTAAAAGTAAACGTAAGACTCTATCTGTTAAAACTTTTGTTTTTCCTGTTCCGGCTGAAGCACTAACCCAAACAGAACAATCAGGATCAGCAGCTTGCTGTTGTCTAACATTTGGATCAAGATCTGTTAAAAATTCACTATCTTGTTTTTGTGACGATGTTTGTTTCATGTTTATGTACTCTCCGTATCTAATTCACCAAGTACACTCCATTCCTGTACGCGTGCAAGATGCTCGTAATCATTAAATCTTGGAGCTTTATCCGGACGAGGAATGCTATAATAAGGTGTTTCGGAATCATCAAATGTATCTATCAGAGCTTTTAATCCTTTTTCTGTACAGGCTATTATGTCCTCGATATCATTGTTTATGCTTGTGATTTTTCCTGCTGGAGAACCGCCTGTTAATATCCAGTAACCTAAAGATGTAACATTTTGTGGAATTTCAGCAAATCCGCCATGTGCAACAATAAGAGCTTCAATAGGAAGTTGTGGTAGATCACCGGTTATAATTGCTTTTTTGCTATATGTACCACCGGATTTATAATCAATAATAACAACGCCCGTACTTGTCTTGTCTATTCTGTCTGCCTTGGCTGTAATAGTAAATATACCTCCGGGTCTTTGAATATCAATTTTCCCCGTGGATTCTGTTTGCAATGGACTTGCTGTAACTCTCCATTGTTTTTCATGATTAATGTACCATTCGCTTAATCGTGAAAATCTAGGCCACCAAAAACTCCAGAGTGCCGGATCATCATAGTTAGCCTCAAGAGAATTGCGAGCATATTGGGTTAAAATACTATTTGCATTTTCAGGAATATCTTTTGGATATGCTGTTACAAAATGATCGAGAATTTCATGCAGCATTGTACCGCGTAAAGCAGCGTCAGGCTGTTGTTCAAGTGGATCCAGTTTTTTTAATTTTAGAATATATCGCGCATAAATAGCATATGGGTCTTTTAACCATGTTTCAATGCGCGTAGCTGAAAGCGTTCGCGGGCGTTTTTCAACTGGCGGCGTAGGTTCCGGACGTGTGTAATGACTCTGTTTCTCAGGTAAATCAAGCACGCTCGCCCAGTGTTTATATGGGGAAGTTGTTATTTCTTCTTTTGATAGTCCTGCGGCTTTAAACACAATATCAAGACGTTGTAACCAGCGCGCAGGAACGCTCTGCACTCCTTCTACACGCTTGGATCTTGTAAGTACAACACGCGGTGCGCAAAATGCCTGAACAAAATCATGCGCAGCAAGACCAATGCTGCGCTGTGAGTCCGGAAGACCGAATTCCATACGCATTTGTCGGGACATCCACGGATCATGTCCGGAGTCCGGTGGCCATGTGCCTTCATTTAAACCACCAAGGATTACAAGATCCGTATCAACCAGCCGCGCTTCTAGCTGTCCTAAAATCATCAAGCGCGGATGTGTGCCGTATGCGGGGCGTACGGTAATGTTCTTAAAGAATTGCTCCAGCATATCTGCATAGTGTCGTGCGGTAATATTTTCAGGTAGATCTGTTTGTTCCCAAAGCTCTGCTAAAAATCGAGATGCTGCTTCTCCTTCTTCATTATCCCAAAGTTTTTGTGAATTGGAGAGAGCTTCTATCATAGCCATATGTGCTTTTAGAAAATCCCTGAAATGATGATGATGATTAGTTAATTTTATGAATGGAGAAAATATAGGCTCTAATGTATCCAATATGGCTTGCAAATTTTCTTTGTTTTCTTTTACCTCGAGTCTTTCATATAGACCTTTAAATCCGGGAGCCGGCTTTCTTCCACGCAATATTGTTTTTTCAAAAGCATATATTTCTTTTTTATTTTTTATTATATGGCAAAGCCTGTGCTTAAGAAGTGCTAACAAAGAAGTCGGAGAAAGCTCTTGTATGCAAGCATTAGCTGTTAAATGTAAGAATGTACCTAATGATGTTTGATTTAATGCTTGTCCGGCAGAATCATCAATTTGTATTTCCCAGCGTTGACATGCTATTTTAACTCTTCGTGCTAACGTGCGATTAGGAGTAATAAGCGCTGCAGTTTTTTCCGGTTCTTCTAATATTTCCCGCATAAGAAGCGCAATGGTTTGAGCTTCTTCACGTTCATGATCGCATTCAATATATGTTAAATCGTTAGAGGCTGTCTTTAATGTCTGAATAATATTGCTTTGTTTGCTTAGTGTTATCCAGTTTAAAGTTGTTTCTGCAGGACGCATAATTTCACATGCCATTTTTCTTCTAGCTAAAGAAACCGCACAGTCGGTATCTATCGGCAATTCCTTGATATCATTAATATTTATTTTCATATATTCACATAAATGTTTAAATCCGTATTGTGGATGAGATGCATTTATTGTTTCCCAACTTGCTTTATCCATATTCTTATCAACTCCGGGTAAAACGACTTGTCCGTTAGGTAATGAAGCTATAATGGATAATAAATGCGCAGTAGCCGGAATAGAACCTGTCGAACCTGCGGCGATTACAGGAAATTCCGGTGGTGATTTCTGCCAATGCCTGCTAAGAGCAAGAATAAGACGATTGCGACGGTCAGCACCATCAATAACATTCTTCTCTTTAAGAATTTTTGGCCAGTGCTCGCTCAGTATTTTAAGAAAATCAATTGTTATTTGCCAATGCTCAGCAAATTCAACTGGAACAAGTTTAT
This sequence comes from Alphaproteobacteria bacterium, assembly GCA_023140215.1. Lineage (GTDB taxonomy): Bacteria > Pseudomonadota > Alphaproteobacteria > Micavibrionales > Micavibrionaceae > JAJRYK01. Next base: position 28,730 of record JAGLMC010000004.1, on the reverse strand, counting down.
CTAAATTATGGATACTTAAATTTTCTGTATAAATTTGATCCATAAGAATCCCTAAAGACCCTGCCAATGACAGCGTATGTTCAGGTGTTTGAGCAAAATCCGGTAAAGATTCAATAACCTTTGCAAGCAATAATTGCCTGCGTAATGGAGAAAGTGCAGGTGGTAAATCTAAAAGTGTGTTAACGCCTTCTTTTCCAGCTATTGAAAGTGAAAGCTCTTCTTCATCTATATCTCCCAGAGCTTGTAGACGCGGCAATAAAAGTGCCTTTCCCTTGCTAACTTGAAGAAAAGCTTCACGAATTACACGGCAAGCACGGCGTGTCGGTAAAAAGATTCTTATTTGTGAAAGTGTTTCCGGATAGTCTTGTGTATCTATTAAAAGCTTTGAGGCTAAAGCTTTGGCAAATGGCATACCGGCTGGTATTGTATAGATATTCTTTGCGGTATGTTCATTCATGTTTTTTATTTAATATCTTTTTGTTCATGTGCATTGTTAACTGAATTGTTAACAACGTTTAAATCTTTTAATGTACTAATGTGATACCATTTCCCCTCATGGACAAGACCGTATAACCGTCCATTATGTTCTGCGTTATCCATAATTTCAAGATAGGAAAAGATATCCTTTCGAGTATTCTTAAAAGCACGCGGATGGTTAATTCGTATGCTTGTAAACATATATTTTCCAGTTTTATCTTTTGAACGTGTGATGCGTCCATCTTTATCCATATTATAATCACCGATACCATTGGTTAGATTCATTGAAGAGACTGGTTGAAGTAAAAGCAAAACATCCATTTTATCTGAATCCCAATATGATGACAGGTGCTTTAGAGTATTTTGCCGGCCATTTTCCCAAAAACTATCACCACTGATAACAAAGAATGGATCATTATTAAAAAATGAAAGTTTTCTTTTAATGCCACCGCCTGTATCCAGAATTTTTTCCTCATGTGAAAATGTAATTTTGGGAGCTATTCTTGCTTCCAAATGTTTTGTAAGGACATCAGAAAGATGATGTGTGTTAATCATAACATCTTGTATATTTGCCTGTTCTAAATGGTCAAGGATACGATCAATAAGTGATCGTCCGGCAATTTCAACAAGCGGTTTTGGTATACGATTTGTTAATGGAAGCATACGCGTTCCAAAACCGGCAGCCAAAATAAAAGCTTTAAATGAGATCATAGTAATTTATATTTAGTTCCGCTATCTTCTAAAATAGAATGGATTAAATAGAGTAGATTAAAATTAAATAATTCTGATTTTTATTTATAAATTTCAGCAATTTTGTCATAGAGAGATTTATATTTCAAGGCTTTCAATGGATACAAAGAAAAACATTATTATTTCAGTTGATGGTACGGCCGCTAGCGGTAAGGGAACATTATCACAAAAAATTGCAACAACTCTTGGATTTGCCTATATGGATACAGGTGCGCTTTACCGGGCAGTTGCTTATGAAATATTGCAATCCGGTAATGATCCGGAAAATGAAGAAAATGCACTTCAAGGAACTAAAGATTTAATAAACAAAATTGCTTCTGCTAACTCTCTTTCCGATATTTTGCACAATCCGGCTCTACGAAAAGAAGAAATTGGAGAAGCTGCTTCTAAAATAGCTTCACAAAACAATGTTAGAAAATGTCTTATAGATATTCAACGTAATTTTGCTAAAAATCCGGGGAAAGCCTACTCCGGCGCTGTTTTAGACGGAAGAGATATAGGGACAATTATTTGCCCTGAAGCCTCAGTAAAACTTTTTATAACAGCCGGCAGCGAGATTCGTGCACAAAGACGCACAAAAGAGTTGCAATCTAAAGGCTTAGACGTTACATATGATGCCGTTTTAAAGGATATGCGTGCGCGTGATACTAGGGATGCCAACCGTCAACTAGCTCCCATGAAGCCCGCCAAGGATGCCATTGTACTTGATACAAGTAACTTAGGGCAGGATGAAATGCTAAAAAAGGCCTTACAAATTATAGAGGGCAAGCTTTCTACCTTATAGTCTCTTTTGTTATTGCACCCTTCACATAGTCATTAAAACAAATGTTCGTTCGCTTTGACAATTTATGGAGTGATTGAGGCATTATTTAACACTAACAAATGAAAGACTAAAACTATGGCAGGAACATCTGCAAGATTACAGGATCGTGAAGATTCAAAAGAATTCGCATCTCTACTGGAAGACTCCCTCAAAGGTCAAAAAACATTTACAGGAAATGTTGTTAACGGAACAGTTATTCATGTTGATAACGATTTTGTCTTGGTTGATGTCGGCCTAAAATCAGAAGGTCGCATTCCTCTACAAGAATTTTCCAAACCGGGCGAAGACTTGGAAATTAAAACCGGTGATACTGTTGAAGTTTTCGTTGAACGCATGGAAAACCGTCATGGCGAATCTGTTCTCTCACGCGAAAAAGCACGCAGAGAAGAAGTCTGGATTGAGCTTGAAAAATCTACTGAGAAAAACGAGCGAGTAACCGGCGTTATATTTGGCCGCGTTAAAGGAGGTTTCACAGTTGATCTTGGTGGTGCTGTAGCATTCTTGCCCGGCTCACAGGTTGATATTCGTCCGGTACGTGATGTTTCACCATTAATGGGAACTCCACAACCGTTCATCATTTTGAAAATGGATCGTAGTAGAGGAAATATTGTTGTTTCTCGTCGAGCTGTTCTTGAAGAAAGCCGAGCAGAAGCACGCAATGAACTGCTTGAAAATCTCAAAGAAGGACAAGTTCTTCAGGGAATTGTTAAAAATATTACAGATTACGGTGCTTTTGTTGATCTTGGCGGTGTTGATGGCTTGCTACATGTCACAGATATTTCATGGAAACGTATAAATCATCCATCAGAAACTTTACAAATTGGCCAAACCATTGACGTTCAAATTATACGCTTTAACGAAGAAAATGGACGTATTTCTCTTGGCATGAAACAACTGGAAGATGATCCTTGGAAAAATATAGCCGAAACATTCGTAAAAGGATCACTCCTTACCGGTCGAGTTACAAACATTGCCGATTACGGAGCATTTGTGGAACTTGAAGATGGTATAGAAGGTTTAGTGCATGTTTCAGAAATGTCATGGACAAAGAAAAATATTCATCCGGGTAAAATTGTTTCTACATCTGAACAAGTTAAAGTAATGGTTCTTGATGTTGATGAAGAAAAACGCCGTATTTCCCTCGGTATAAAACAGTGTCAGGAAAATCCATGGCAAAGCTTTGCTGATTCTCATAAAGTTAGTCAAGAACTCGAAGGAGAAGTCCGTAACAAAACTGAATTTGGGCTTTTTGTTGGTCTTCCGGGAGAAATTGATGGAATGGTTCATTTGTCTGATATCTCATGGGAAGATGAAACAGAAGAAGCGCTAGCCTCGTATAACAAAGGCGATATAATCAAAATCAAAATTCTTGATATAGATCCTGAAAAAGAACGGATTGCTCTTGGAATTAAACAATTAACAAGTGATCCTTTTGAAGGAGCTTTAAAAGGCATGGCAAAAGGTACTATTGTTACTTGTACGGTTTCAGAAATTGGAAATACCAGCATTGAAGTTAATTTAAACAACAATATAACAGGAATTATCAAGAAAACAGATCTATCCCGTGAACGCTCTGAGCAACGTACAGATCGTTTTGCTGTTGGTGAAAAAGTTGATGCAAAAGTTGTAAGCCTTGACAAGAAAACACGCAAAATCACTCTTTCAATTAAGGCTAGAGAGATTGATGAAGACAAGCAAGCAATGAAAAAGTTTGGTTCAACAGAAAGTGGGGCTTCTCTTGGTGATATTCTTGGCGCTGCTCTTCAGGAAAAGGAAAATGAAGCAAGCGTTGAAAAATCTGAAGACAATAACTCTGAAGATAATAGCTCTGAAGAAAAACCAGAGAAAAAAGCTACAGCAAAAAAGGCAACTGCTAAAAAACCTGCTTCAAAAACAAAAGCAAAAGAAGAAGAAGAAAAAGACGAAGATAAAAAACCTGCTAAAAAAGCTACAGCTAAAAAAGAAAGTAAATGAAAACAACTATAGTTGTTTAGCGAATCTCAACTTTTCAGGAACTTTGTTGAACTGTGATATTACAGAGTAAAAGAGCACGGCGTGCGTAAGTCCGAAACATGTCCGGTGTTTGAGGGCTTGGATTAAAAATGTCAGCTTTTTAATGTAAAATTATTATAAGAGAGCAAATCCTTTATGAATATCCATGAATATCAAGCTAAAAAATTACTTGAAAAATATGGTGTTTCTGTGCCTAAAGGCATTGCAGCTATGAATGTTCAGGAAGCTGTTATGGCTGCTAAGGAGCTTGAAAATAACGGTACAACACTATTCGTACTTAAGGCTCAAATACACGCCGGAGGGCGTGGGGCTGGATATTTTAAGGGAAGTGCTGATGATAAAGGCGGTGTTCGTCTTTGCAAGAATGTTGATGAAGTTCGTATTGCAGCTGAAGCAATGATGGATAATATTCTCGTTACCAAGCAAACAGGCGCAGAAGGTAAAAAAGTTCAACGTCTTTATGTAACTAATGGCGTTGATATTGATAAAGAATATTACGTTTCTGTGCTTCTTGATCGTGCAACATCCAAAGTGACGTTTATAATTTCTACCGAAGGTGGTATGGATATTGAAGAAGTCGCCGAAAAAACTCCGGAAAAAATCATCAAAGTTAGCATTGACCCTATAATTGGCGTTACTAACGCTAATACGGAAAAGCTTGCCGATGTACTGGGATTAAAAGGCGCAGTTAAGGCTAGTGCTATGGATATGTTTGCCTGTTTATATAAAGCATATATGGAGCTTGATGCTTCTATTATAGAGATCAATCCATTGATTACTGTAGAAAACAAAGTGATGGCTTTGGATGCAAAGATGAATTTCGATCCTAATGCATTGTTTCGTCATCCCGAAATTGCTGCGCTTAGGGATGAGAGCGAAGAAGATGTTAATGAAAAGATTGCTACGGATAATGAGCTGTCTTACGTACGTCTTGATGGTGATATTGGTTGTATGGTTAATGGTGCCGGTCTTGCTATGGCTACGATGGATATTATTAAGCTTTACGGAGGCGAACCTGCGAATTTTCTGGATGTTGGTGGTAGCGCAACATCGGAACGCGTAACTGTAGCGTTTAAGATTATTTTATCTGATCCTAATGTAAAAAGTGTTTTAGTTAATATCTTTGGTGGAATTATGAAATGTGACATAATTGCCGAAGGAATAGTTGCTGCAGCAAAGGAAATTTTGCTGGATATTCCGCTTGTTGTGCGTCTTGAAGGCACAAATGTTAAAGAAGGCAAAAAAATTATAGCAGATTCCGGTTTGTCAATTATTACAGCTAATGATCTCGATGATGCAGCCAGAAAAATTGTAACGGCTACACAAAAAAGTGCAGTAAAGTAGCTACCTATTTAATCACAAACAAGTAGCTACTATCTAATCATTAACAGTTAATCAACTAACAGCCTGTTTTTCAGCAACCTGCTTTTCAGGAACTTTAACCATATAGATTATAACTGCTGCCAGAACACTCATAACTCCGGTGATTGTAAAGGCAAGTGCGAAATTACCCATATTTCCTAAATATCCACCAAGCATAGGGCCTATAGTTCCTCCAAGGCCATAAGCAAGGAATACATATCCATAGTTTTGACCAAAGAATTTAGACCCGAATGTATCAGTCGTAATAGTAGGAAATAATGCAAAATTACCGCCAAAATTAAACCCGATAAGAGCTGCAAATAAATATAAAAGCATCTCGTTGCCTGCAATAGAAGGAAACGCAATAACAAAAGCACCTTGACTAGCCATCATAACAGCAATGGAAAATTTTCTACCCATATAATCATTATTATAAATTTTTCCAATCTTGTCGCTTATCTGTCCCCAACCAATACGTCCAATAGCATTAGCAATAGCAAATACAACCATAGCCGTTCCAGCTATAGCATCAGCACTATCACTGGGAATACCCGCACTCTCAAGTGCCTGACTGGGAAACTGCTTCATAAGACCAATACACATCAATCCAGCAGTAGCTCCGATAGCAAATGTTGAAAAAATAGACCAATATTGAGATGTTTTAACCATTTCATTGCTGTTAAAATCACCAGAACCACTAGCAGAACCGGGAACGGGAGGCTCAAAACCTTCAGGAAACTTCATCCACAAACTGCCGACAAGAACCATAGAGGCAAATATCACACCATATATAATGAAGGTTGAACCTATACCATAATCAACAATTAAATTTCCCCAAGAACCGGCCAACTTAACCCAGATCATAGCTCCGAGACCAAATCCGGCAACAGATATACCGGTTATAAGCCCCTTTTTCTCTGGAAACCACTGCATGCCGACAGCTATCGGAACAACATAGCCAAGGCCAATTCCAGCGCCACCAAGAACCCCTATTCCTATTAAAACAGGCCAAAAGCTTACACCGCCGGACAAACCGGCAAACACATATCCGGCACCGAGCAAAACACCTCCGGCCATAGCCAGTTTTCTAACTCCAAACTTATGAAGATTACGCCCTGCAAAAACCATAACCAAAGCAAAAGTTACCAACCCCACAGTAAACGGCCACTGAGTTTGCGAAGTAGTCCACCCTGCATCTGTTTGCAAAGGCTTAGCAAAAACCGACCATGAATAAATAGCCCCAAGAGACAACTGTATCAACAAAGCCCCCACGATAACCATTATCCCACGTAAACCCTTTTCTTGTCCCACGACAAACCTCCTATAAAATCACATATCTATTTAAAAAAAATACGCACAAAAAGCACATATAACTACAGAACGCAGCCCAGAGGGACTATACACGAAATTTCAATCAATTACATCTACAATAATAATTTATAACCGTTTAACTTTGCTCCCTTGAAAAAGCCCTTGAAAAAACATCTTAACTCCACTATACGTATGACACTCATAAAAATTGAGCGTTAATTGCGCTTTAAAACTGAGTGTGAAGGGGCTTTTTAGTCCGCCTTTAATCGGGGTAGAAAAGTCTGCTTGTTTAAACACAAAATTGTAATTCTGAGGCACAACCGAAGAATCTCATAATTGCCTTGAGATACTTCACGTCAGTTCAGAATAACAATTATAAAAAAGGAGAAAAGACAATGGCAAAAACAAAATTTAGACCATTGCACGATCGTGTATTAGTTCGCCGTATAGAACCTGACCAAAAAACTGCCGGAGGAATTATTATTCCGGATTCAGCAGCAGAAAAACCTATGGAAGGTGAAATCGTAGCCACAGGAAACGGGCTGGTTAATGATAATGGCGATGTACGCCCCTTAGATGTAAAGACTGGCGATAGTGTCATCTTTTCCAAATGGGCAGGTACAGAAATAACCATTGATGATGAAGAATTAATGGTCATGAAAGAATCCGATATAATTGGAATTATAGTTTAATTACTAAAAAGACATCCACGCAAATGCGTGTATCTCATAAAATTTAACTAAATCCCAAATCATATCCGGGACTTTTATAAAAAACATCTAAAAGGAGACAGTCAAATGTCAGCAAAAGAAATACAATTGGGCAAAGATGCCCGTGAAGAAATGTTAGAAGGAATTAATATTCTTGCTAACACTGTAAAAGTAACCTTAGGGCCCAAAGGTCGTAATGTCATTATAGAAAAAAGCTTTGGTGCTCCTCGCACAACAAAGGATGGTGTAACGGTTGCTAAAGAAATTGAACTCCAAAATAAACAACAAAATGTTGGGGCTCAACTTATCCGTGAAGTTGCTTCAAAAACAAATGACCATGCAGGTGATGGAACAACAACAGCAATCGTTTTAGCGCAATCTATTGCAAAAGAAGGCGTAAAAGCTGTTTCTGCCGGTCGCAATCCTATGGATCTTAAACGAGGCATTGATAAGGCTGTAGCGGTTGTTGTTGAAAGTATCGTAAAACGCTCCAAAAATGTTAAAAGCAACGACGAAATTCAACAAGTTGGTACAATTTCTGCTAACGGAGAAACTGAAATTGGTAAAATGCTGGCTGAAGCGATGGAAAAAGTCGGAAATGAAGGCGTAATCACTGTTGAAGAAAACAAAGCACTCGGTAACGAACTTGAAGTCGTTGAAGGCATGCAATTCGATCGTGGTTATTTATCTCCATATTTCATCACTGACGCAGACAAGATGCAAGTTAATCTGGAAAATCCATACATTTTGCTGCATGAGGCTAAACTATCTAATCTGCAAGCTATGCTTCCAATTTTAGAAGCTGTTGTTCAAAGTAGCCGTCCGCTTTTAATCGTAGCTGAAGATGTTGAAGGCGAAGCTCTTGCAACATTGGTTGTAAACAAACTGCGTGGCGGATTAAAAATTGCTGCTGTCAAAGCTCCGGGATTTGGTGATCGTCGCAAAGCAATGATTGAAGACATGGCAATTTTAACAAATGGTCAGGTTATTTCTGAAGATCTAGGTATTAAACTTGAAAGCGTTACGCTTGATATGCTTGGTACGGCAAAAAGAGTCTCTATCACTAAAGATGACACAGTCGTTATTGATGGTGCAGGTGAGAAAAAAGAAATTGATGCCAGATGTAAACAAATCCGTGCACAAATTGAAGAAACTTCAAGCGACTACGACAAAGAAAAACTGCAAGAACGTTTGGCTAAATTAGCCGGTGGCGTTGCTGTTTTGAAAGTCGGCGGAGCAACTGAACTCGAAGTAAAAGAACGCAAAGACCGCGTTGATGACGCTCTCCATGCAACCAGAGCTGCTGTTGAAGAAGGCATAATCGCCGGTGGTGGTTCTGCTCTTCTTTATGCAACAGAAGCTTTAAATGATCTTGAAGGAGACAATGACGATCAAACTGTCGGCATAGACATTATTCGTCGCGCTCTTCAAGCTCCAATTCGTCAAATTGCAGAAAACGCAGGCAACGAAGGTTCAGTGATTGTAGCTAAACTTCTTGAGCAAAAAGATAACAACTTTGGTTTTGATGCTCAAAAAAGTGAATACACAGACATGATTAAAGCCGGTATTATTGATCCTGCAAAAGTTGTACGTACAGCTCTACAAGATGCAGCATCCGTATCCGGCTTGCTTATCACAACTGAAGCCATTATTACCGAAGCACCACAAGATGAAAAAGCCGGTGGTGGTATGGGTGATATGGGCGGCATGGGTGGAATGGGCGGTATGCCTGGCATGATGTAAGCTCTACACCATTTCTTATACTTAAAAGGCCATCCATAACGGGTGGCCTTTTTCTATTGCAACTTTAATAATTTAAATTAAAAATCTGACATTTTTGATACAAGTCCTCAAACGCCGGACATGCTTCGGGCTTACGCCCGCCGTGCAGTCGCACGGTACAATTTCGAATAGAATCTATACGATTCTTATTCAAAATCACAAAGAAATATTCCCAACTCACTTATGCTCGCCAACTGCGAAAAAAAATGGTGGATCCTAGCGGGATCGAACCGCTGACCTTCTCGCTGCCAGCGAGACGCTCTCCCAGCTGAGCTAAGGACCCTCTATATAGAAAAAACTTTATAATATATTTTTTACTCTTCGCCTAACGGATTCGTGCCATCTCTACTGAATATATTCCTATACTTTTACCAATTTGTCAAGCAAAAAAATAAAAAATCTTCTACTTAAAATTCTTACCTCTCTTTTTCAACAGCAAACCCATACTCATCAAGCCTTATAGCTCCTGTAACTTCTTTTCCCCACCGAGAAACAAGTTCATTTTGACGATTTACAATAACATCCTGACGAACAATCCCTTTTTGATATAAAAAACCGGAAATCATACCGGTAACCGCCCAATCTAAAAGATATCCAACAGCCGCAGCAGAATACATAACAACAACAGACATAGGATCTGCAATAATTCTCATAGCATCACCAACCGTATTACCTTGCACCCAAAGTTCAAATAAAAACGGTGAACATCCAGCTAAATTTAACGCACCAACAGTAATGGGCGTGATTTTTTTCTTACTTTTATCAACAAAAACAGAAACAAAAGAAGGTAACAAACCAATTATCAAAATAATAGTCGTTGGTAGAAAAACAACAGCAACCGAAACAATGAAAATAAAAACAATCTGCCTTTTACTGCTAAGCTTTCCTTTTCGCTTATTAGTTACACCCTTGGTTGTTACATTTTTTTTTGCCATCTACAGTCCCTAAAAACCTGTTTGTCCTAATATAAAATAAAAAGCAATACATAAAATAATCACTCCCGACAAAATACTGGAAATAATGGCAGAAATCTCACTTCCAATCCCATAACCAAATGTTGCTTTATCCTTCAAACGTTCCTCTAAATCATTCCACTCTTTTTTCAAAGTAGAATATTCATACATTGCTTGTTTAAAAGATGTAATATCCTTTTGTTGCGTATCTGTATTATTCAACAAACCGGCCATACCAACCAAATCACCGGAACTAGCACAATTATTAACATTTTTCTCTATTTTAACTCTGGATTTATTATCATGATAACGATCATAAACAACAGGTAACATCTCAACAAAAGCCTTGGCAATATTAGGAAACTGTTTCAATTTTCTACGCCCTTGTATTCTTGCCAAGACTTTTAAATTACCCAAAATCTTTCTATATTCCTCTGATGAACCAAGATCATATAAATACGCATCAATACATCTTGGATCTTTAAGTGATAAAAAAGCTATAGTATGACGATCAAGAAAAAAAGCCGGAGACTCACCTCTCTTACACATATCCTCAAAAGCATCTATCATCTGTTCAGGTGTCGTCACAAAATACCTTTTCAGTTTTTCACTCAAACAATGCGCTTCCGGACATAAAAAATACAAACACCGCTCAACCCCAAACCCAACCCTGTTTTGCAACAAAAAAGTACGGCAAGCATCAAATTTATTAAGCAAAATAGATACATCCAAACCCGGATTTTGTGTTGCAGCTAACCACCTTATAGCAATATTATTCCTAAAAAGTTCCGAAAACACTTTTGTATCCCGCCTAAGAACAATAGCCTCAGCCAATGATGTTCCAATTCCATCACCATTAAAACGCCGCCCCTTATAATAAATCGGTGACATCGGATAAAGCGCTAAAGCCACTCCGGCAGACAAACGATTATGATAATCAGATACAGCACCACCCTCTCTAGCAAACTCTCTGGCTTCTTGAACCTGCAAAGAAACATCTTCATCTTCAACCGAACGTTCAAGCCATTGTACCAACTCATCATTCTCTATAATCTTAAGTGTCTCATCAGGATGTTTTCCAATATCCATAGCTAAAATCTGAATTAAGAAATACTTCTGATCTATAAACACAAAAGGACGGGGCGCTTTTCTCTGTTTCTGAGATTGCTTTGGACTAAGACGGCGACCGTCCATCCAGATCAACACCTCATCAATAGTCCATCGTTGAGTCGGATTATCATGTAAAATACCGCGCAAAAGTTCAAGAATAAGCCCCTTAAATCGATCCTTACCGGTAATAGCAGAATAAGTACCATACTCAATTTTCCGCTTGATAATTTCCAAATCATCCAACCCCTCCAAAGGATCATTACTGCGCATAATCACAGCCAACGATACGCCAAAAGCATATAAATCATCAGAAGGCGTTCCAACACCACGCGCAATAGGTTCAATTAATGATCGCTCTATTGTTTCATAAAGAACACTCTGGAAATAAGATGCGGGAGCAGATAAACAATCCCCCAGAACAACACTTTTAATATTATCAAACTTATCAGCATTAAATATATTTTCGGGACAAATAGCACCATGAAAAAAATCTCTATCCCTGAACTCCTGCAACATACCAATCATCGGTTTAACGATGATATCCATAACAGCATCTTGCTTCCATTTTAGAAAATTATCCTCACCCCTTTTTAATAGAGGACTTCCCATAGTATCTTTATATATAAAAACATAACGTTCCTGCCTTGCCTCAGGCCAATACAAAACCCCAAAATCGACAAGCTTGATTAAAGAAGAATGTTCAATACGATCATAAGCAACAGCAGCTTTTATACGAGGAACAAGACTACGTTCACACACCAGAGCAAAATAATCATCAGTATTCCTGTTACGCCCAACAGCTCTATACGCCTTCACACTTCCAATATCACGCTCTGGAAGAGGATCAAGTGCTAAAATATCAATATCCTTATCAAAACTAACAGCTCCGGAAACTATTTCAGTTTCTTCAGAAATTAATACTTCCTGATCTTGCTCTTCAGCTTGATCTTCAACTTCAACTTGATCTTGACCATCATCAGCCATATCAAGCATGACTTCCTGATCGTCCTCTTTACTAGACAAATCTTCTTCTTTCTGAGGTGTTTCAGACATCAGGAAAAACCTTAAAAACTCAAACAAGCTGAAAAATAAAACCCAGATACAGCAACATACATCGTCTGATTGTATGCGTGATTTATAAAAAAGTAAAACAACTATCCAAGAAACGGGTCATGCATAAGTATAGTATCATCACGCTCCGGACTGGTTGAAAGTAAAGTAACAGGTGCTCCAATCAATTCCTCAAGATGCTTTACGTACTTAACAGCAGCAGCCGGTAATTCTCCCCAGCTCCTAGCACCGCATGTACTTTCTTTCCAGCCTTCCATAGTTTCATATACCGGCTTCACACGCGCTTGCTTCACCTGTGAAGAAGGAAAATAATCAATTTGCTTTCCATCAAGCTCATAACCAACACATATCTTCAGCTCATCCAGACCATCAAGAACATCAATCTTTGTAAGAGCAATGCCGGTAATGCCACCGACAATAACAGCCTGACGCACACTCACTGCATCAAACCAACCACAACGGCGCTTTCGTCCGGTTGTTGTGCCAAACTCATGCCCTTTCTCACCCAAATATTGCCCAACTTCATCATCAAGCTCTGTTGGAAAAGGCCCTTCACCAACTCTGGTGGTATATGCTTTTGCAATTCCTAAAATGTAATTAACCGCATCCAGACCAATACCGGAGCCAACCGCAGCCTGCGCTGGATGCATATTTGAAGATGTTACAAAAGGATACGTGCCGTGATCGACATCAAGCATCATTCCTTGAGCACCCTCAAACAAAATTTTCTTCCCACTCTTACGAGCCTCATCAAGCACACGCCAGACAATCCCCTTATAAGATAACAACTCATCTTTAATCTCCATAAGAGCATTAAAAATATCATCACAACTAACTTCTTTTTCACCAAGCCCTCTAAGCAACGCATTATGATGCGTAAGTAAAGCTTCAAGTTTTTCCTTTAGCATATCAGGCTCTTCCAGATCACAAACACGAATACCGCGCCTTGCAACCTTATCCTCGTATGCCGGCCCAATACCGCGTTTTGTTGTACCGATAGCATCATTACCGCGAACACGCTCCATCGCCTCATCAAGAATGCTATGAATAGGCAAAATAAGCGGTGCGTTTTCTGCCAGAACCAATTTCTCCGGAGTCACTTCAACACCCTGATTGCGAATTGATTTAATTTCCGCAAGTAAAGCCCAAGGATCAACAACAACTCCATTACCGATAACAGAAACCTTACTCTTACGCACAATACCGGAAGGCAACAAATGCAACTTATATGTCACACCATCAACAACCAACGTATGACCGGCATTATGACCGCCTTGAAAACGCACAACAACATCAGCCCTACTTGAAAGCCAATCAACAATTTTTCCTTTTCCTTCATCGCCCCATTGAGCGCCAATAACAGCTACATTTGCCATCTATTTATCCTTCCGGTTTATTTTTTGAACACGTCCATTTTCATATTTATACATATATTATCTCTTATTCCAAAGAATCATCCGGCTTAACTGTATGATTCAGAGGGCCAAACCCCGAACCTATAGGTTCAGCCGCCATCATAGCCTTACTAACAAAAGCACGCGCCCGTACAAAAGAATCACGAACATTCAGCCCTTGCGCCATATTAACAGCAATACCGGCAGACAAAGTCGTACCGGAACCATGTGTTGCACGTGTGTCAAGCCTTTCATACTGATAAACTTTCGTACCGTCATCATCACAAACAACATCATAAACATTATCAGCACCCAACGCTCCACCCTTGAGAATAACTGATCTTACTCCCAAAGTTCTAAGAACCTCAGCAACATGACACATATCGTCAACATCCCGAATTTTTATCCCTGACAGTTCAATAGCCTCATCAATATTAGGTGTTAAAACATCAGAATGAATAAGCAAACGCCGCTTTAATGCATCACGAGCATCCTTATCAAGCATACTCACTCCCAAATGATTCACCATAACAGGATCAATAATCATCTTAATGCTGTTATAGTCCTTATCTTCTTCATCAAGCATATCACCAAGCATATTAATTATATCTTCATTACCAAGCATGCCAACCTTGATTACTTTAGGCTTAAGATCATCCATAACCTTATGAATCTGATCGTACACCATCATAGGAGGAATAATGTGTATTGCATAAACCTCTTGAGTATTTTGCACGGAAACAGCCGTAACGATAGTTGATGCATAACCACCAAAAGCCTGAACCGTCTTAATATCAGCCTGAATACCAGTACCGGCACATGAATCAGAATGACCTATACAAAGAACCTGATAAACCATAAACACTCCTTTAAAACCACAAAAACAGACTAAGCTGAATAAGCTACTTTTTCAATGATTTCACACAATTCACTCACTAAATTTTCAACAATGTCCTGATCGCAGCCTTCTACCATTACACGAATAACCGGCTCAGTGCCTGATGCGCGAACAAGCACTCTCCCGTCATTAGACAGCATCTTTTGCGCTTTTTTAATAACATCCTGCACCTGTATATCATCCAAAGGAAAACCTTGCTTATATTTCACATTACGCAATACCTGCGGAAAAGGTGTAAACAAACTCAAAGCCTTGCTTGCAGGCTGTCCTGAACGCTTTAGCAAAGAAAGCACCTGCAACGCAGCCAACAACCCGTCACCGGTTGTACTATAATCAGACAACACAATATGACCGGATTGCTCCCCTCCAATATTATATCCTTCAGAGCGCATAGTCTCGACCACATAACGATCCCCGACTTGAGTCCTCACAAGATTTAATCCATGAGTTTGCAAAAATCTTTCCAAACCCAAGTTTGACATAACAGTTGAAACCAATGTATTTTTCTCTAGAGTTTTATCACTTTTCATAGACAGCACCAACGCTGCCATAAGTTGATCTCCATCAACTTTCTGTCCTTTTTCATCAACAACAATAAGCCTGTCAGCATCACCATCAAGAGCAAGACCAATATCAGCACCATGCTCTAAAACAGCTTTTTCAAGGTTTTCAGTAGCCATCGCACCATAACCGTCATTGATATTCCTGCCATTTGGCTCAACACCAATAGAGATAACTTCAGCCTCCAACTCCCATAAAACCTGAGGAGCAATCTTATACGCAGCGCCATGAGCACAATCTACAACAACCTTCAACCCTTCAAGGCTCTGTCCACGCGGCATAATACCTTTTATATACTCACCATACCGCCCAAGTGCATCATCAATGCGTTTTGCCTTACCAAGCTCTTCAGGAGCAGCCAATTCAACATCCGGATCACCCTCAAGCTTTACTTCTATTTTTAGTTCAATATCATCAACGAGCTTAAACCCGTCAGCACCAAACAATTTAATACCATTATCCTGAAAAGAATTATGGGAGGCGGAAATCATCACTCCAACATCAGCACGTAAACGACGAGTTAACATAGCTATAGCAGGAGTTGGAATAGGCCCTGTCAGCAAAGCATTCATGCCCATAGAAACAAACCCTGCGCACATAGCTTCCTCCAGCATATAACCGGAAAGCCGTGTATCCTTGCCAATCACAACTCGATTTGTATATGCACCATCACGACCGGAACGCAAAACACTTGCCGTTGCCATTGCAACTTTTAACGCTACCTCCGCAGTCATCGGAAATCTATTAGCGCGCCCACGTATTCCATCTGTTCCAAAATATTTACGTTTCATAATCTCTAATTTCTCCAAATAACAATAATAACTAACATATACGCGGAAGCAATTCTCCACCGGGCATATCCAAAATTCTTTTTGTACCTATAGCAGTATTAAGAACAACCATACCCGACTTTCCATTTACTACTTTTCCAATTTGTGAAGGCATTGCCCCATCTTCCTTATAGCTAGACAAAATTTCCAACGCTCTACCGGCATCCTTTTCTGCAATAAAGATAGCAAACCGGCCTTCATTAGCAACATGAAGCGGATCAAATCCAAGAATTTCACAAGCTCCGCTAACAGCTTCATTGATTGGAATTTTTGCTTCATCAATGTGAATCTCAAGACCTGAGCCAACAGCAATCTCATTTAAAACAGCGGCCAACCCTCCGCGGGTAGCATCCCTCATACAGCTTATATCAAGATTTTCCTCAATCATTTCCATGACAGGCGACACAAGAGATGTGCTATCACTTTTTATGGGACTCTCAAAAGAAAGACTTTCTCTTACAGACATAATGGCCATTCCGTGCCTTCCCAAATCACCATTAATCAACACCAGATCACCTTCTCGAACATACTTCGGAGAGATATTAACGCCTTCTTTTACTAATCCTATGCCGGTAGTATTTATATAGATACCATCACCATGACCGCGCTCCACAACCTTTGTATCACCGGTAACAATTTTCACTCCGGCAGCATCAGCCGCTTTTTTCATAGAATGCACAATTTGCACAAGAACTTCCATTGGAAGCCCCTCTTCCAAAATAAATGAAGAACTGAGGTAACATGGCCTAGCCCCGCTCATTGCAAGATCATTTACAGTGCCGTGAACAGAAAGAGAGCCAATATCTCCACCGGGAAATATAAGGGGCTGAATTACAAACGAATCACTCGACATTGCAATTCTTTCTTTTGGAACATCCAAAACAGCACTATCATGAGCTTCATTTACATCTTGTCCATCATTGAAAGTCTTCAAAAAAAGCTCTTCAATCAAGCGCTGCATAATAGCGCCACCACTTCCATGAGCCATAAGAACATGAGGATAATCAGAAAGCGAAAATGGAATAGGACAGGAAAATCCAGACATTATTATACATCCCTTTTATATTTATAATAAGCCGAACAAGCACCCTCTCCGGAAACCATTGTTGCTCCCAATGGTTTTTCAGGAGTACAGATTGTGCCAAAAGCCGGACATTCATTTGGCCTTTTCAACCCTTGCAAAATAAGTCCGCTAATGCACTCTTCCGGCTCTTGCACCTGCGTTTGAGTCACACCAAATCGAGTTTCAGCATTAAATCTCTCGTATTCATCAGAAAGAACAAGGCCACTTTGAGGAATATCACCTATACCGCGCCATTTACGCGGTGCTATCTTAAATATCTTTTGAATAAGATTCTGTGCTTCGAGATTTCCTGCAACATCAACAACTCTGGAATACTGATTTTCAACCTCAAACCTGCCTTCTTCAAGCTGCTTAATACACATATAAACCCCATGAAGTATATCAAGAGGTTCAAACCCTGTAACAACTATCGGTGTTTTATATTTTTCAGCAAGCGGGAAATATTCCTCATAACCCATTATAGCGCAGACATGACCTGCTGCAAGAAAACCCTGCACCCTATTTTCCGGTGAAGATAAAATAGCCTCAATAGCCGGAGGAACAAGAACATGTGAAACCAGCACAAAAAAATTATTCAAGCCATATTGTTCAGCCTGAAATACCGCCATCGCATTTACCGGCGCTGTTGTTTCAAATCCTACCGCAAAAAAAACCACCTGTTTATCAGGATTATCTTTTGCGATTTTAACTGCATCAAGAGGTGAATAAACAATCCGCACATCTCCACCACCGGCCTTTACTCCTCGAAGATCTTCTTCCGAACCGGGAACACGCAACATATCACCAAAAGAACAAAATATAACATCGGAACGTGCAGCAATTTCCATTGCTTTATCAAGCTGTTCCAAAGGTGTAACACAAACAGGACAGCCGGGGCCATGTACAACATTTATCTTATCCGGTAAAATTTCCTGTAAACCAAAACGAACAATAGTATGTGTTTGCCCACCGCAAACCTCCATAATAGTCCATTCCTGAGTGGTTATGTCAGCTATCTTCCTTGCACATTCCCGCGCAGCATCAGGATCACGAAATTCATCAACATATTTCATTTCAACTCTTGAATTGTTCTTCTATTTCACCAATCTCATCCAGATATTCAAATGTCTTCATGGCTTCTTCCTCATTGATAATTTTAATTCCAACTCCAGCATGAACAAGAATATAATTACCTTTTTCCGCTTCTGGAACAAGAGCTAGAAAAGCTTCCTTCACAATCTGCCCAAATTCTATACGTCCGACACGCTCGAACGATTCCCCCTCAATACTTATAATTTTCCCCGGTACTGCCAAACACATTTCCACAACTATCCTTAAAGTCTACACCTATTACAAAAAGTTAAGAATCGACTATAACTTGATATAATCTACACAAAACACTATATAACAATAGAGCCATACAGCTTTATTTTTATACAAGTAACAAAAAAAATCATAAAATAAGCTTAAATGACTCTGACATGGTGCTGCATAAGCAGGCCATAATTGTTTTTACAACTGTTATTACTCGCTAAATCTTGCTCAATAAGGAGGAGTTATTATGAGTTCTGGACGATTGGCACTATTTGATAATCCACTATTTTTAGGCTTCGATCAATTTGAAGAAACTGTTAACCGAATGCGGAAAGCAACGGCAGAAGGATATCCTCCTTACAATATAGAACAACTTTCTGAAGATGCACTTAGAATAACACTAGCTGTTGCAGGTTTTTCTATGGATGAGCTTGATGTTGAAATTGAGCAAAATCAACTCACTATTCGAGGAAAACAAATAGAAGATACACAGCGTATTTATCTACATCGTGGAATTGCAGCCAGACAATTTCAACGCGCTTTTATGCTAGCTGATGGAATGGAAGTACAAGGAGCAGGGCTAGATAATGGATTACTACATATTGAGCTTATTCGAACAATTCCGGAATCCGTTGCACAGAAAATTGAAATAAAAACAACACAAAATACCAATAAAAATTCCAAGGCCATTGATGTAGAACCAAACAAAAAGCAACCGAAAGCTGAAGATTAAATTTATACCGGCTCCAATGACTATATAGAAATTTTATTCTTTACTTCACAAGCATTCAGTAATATTAAGGATTCCTGTTTTTCCTAAACAAGACAAAACTAGGAGTTAAAATTATGATTAAAGTCTTGATCAGCGATAAGCTGGATTCCCTTGCTGTTGAAATTTTTGAAAAAAAAGGCATTGAAGTTGATTTCAAGCTCGGACTTTCCCCCGAAGAACAACTTAAAATTATTAGTGAGTATGATGGTCTTGCGATTCGCAGCGCAACTACAGTAACTCCAGAAATGATAAAAGCTGCAAAAAAGCTCAAAGTAATTGGTCGTGCCGGAATCGGCGTTGATAATGTTGATATTCCAAATGCAACCGAAGCCGGAATAGTTGTTATGAATACGCCTTTTGGAAATTCAATTACAACAGCAGAACACGCCATTGCAATGATGTTTGCATTAGCCAGACAAATCCCACAAGCCAACTCCTCTACGCATGCTGGAAAATGGGAAAAGAAAAAATTTATGGGCACAGAGCTTTATAGTAAAACTCTCGGTATTATTGGATGCGGTAACATCGGTTCTATTGTAGCTGATCGCGCTATTGGTTTAAAAATGCATGTCATAGCTTACGATCCTTTCCTAACAAAAGAACGCGCTATTGAAATAGGTGTTGAAAAAGTTGAATTGGAAGAATTATTTGAAAAATCTGATTTCATTACAATTCATGTACCAAAAAATGAGCATACGGCAGGCCTTATTAATAAAGACACCATTGCCAAAATGAAAGATGGAGTGCGGATTATTAACTGTGCTCGTGGTGGAATTATTATTGAAGCAGATCTTAAAGATGCGCTCGATTCCGGTAAAGTTGCCGGAGCTGCTCTTGATGTATTCGAGATTGAACCGGCAAAAGAAAATGCATTATTCGGATATGAAAATGTTGTATGCACGCCACATTTAGGAGCTGCAACAACAGAGGCTCAGGTAAATGTTGCGCTTCAAGTAGCTGAACAAATGGCTGATTATCTGATAAATGGTGCTATTACAAACGCCTTAAATATGCCGTCAATTTCTGCGGAAGAAGCTCCGCGTTTAAAACCGTATCTTAAACTAGCCGAACAATTAGGTGGTTTTGCAGGACAAATCACAACAAGTGCAATTAAAAAGATTGAAATTTCTTATGCCGGTACGGTTACAAAAATCAATACAGATCCACTAACCTCTGTGCTTATTGCACATCTTCTTGGCTCACAAACTGACAGCGTCAACATGGTAAATGCAATGAAAGTAGCGGAAAGCCGTGGAATTGAAATATTACAAAGCTACACCGGCTCAACTACTAATTGGCGCTCAATGATTGATGTTAAGGTAACAACGCAAGACCGCATTCGTAACGTAACAGGAACGCTCTTTACAGGGAAAGAACCTCGTATAGTAAATATTGAAAGTGTGCCGATTGAAGCAGCCATTTCACAGCATATGCTCTTTATTCGTAATGATGATACTCCGGGACTCATTGGTCATGTTGGAACAATTCTTGGAAAAGCCAATCAAAATATTTCTGATTTCCGGCTTGGCAAAAAAGAGGGAGAGGATAACGCAATATGTCTGGTTAATCTTGATGAACCATTATCAGATGAATTATTAGATACGATCGCAAACTTGCCTCAAATTCAAAATATAAAACGTTTGAGCTTTTAAAATTAAACATATTAAACGGGGACACATTGTTTTACTTCCTATAGTGATTTGGCTTTATTTTTGCACTAGGCACAAGGAACGAAGCTTAGTAATACTAAGTAAGTGACGAGTAACAACGTGCAAGGATAAATGCAAGTCGCTATAATTTTACTTCCGTAATTTTAAAGCAGTTACAATAGTACCGTCATCAAGATAATCAAGTTCACCGCCGACGGGAACACCATGCGCTAGACGTGAAATCTTTATAGATGTTGTATCTAGTTGATCTGCAATATAATGCACAGTAGATTGACCATCAACTGTAGCACTTAGTGCAAGAATAATTTCCTCAAAAACTCCGCTATTAGCTCGATCCACTAATTGTGAAATACGCAAATCCTGAGGGCCAATACCATCTAGCGCACAAAGCAAACCGTTTAACACATGATATACACCATTGAATGAACCGGTACGCTCGATAGCCCAAAGATCACTAACTTGCGCAACAACGCACAACACATTCTGTTGTCTGCGACTATCTACACAAATACCGCAAGGAGTGTTCATATCCAAATTTCCACATATCTCACAAGCCTTAATATTTTCCGCAGCATCCTGCAAAACATGCGCCAAAGGCAACATTACATTCTCACGTTTATTCAAAAGATGAAGAGCAATACGACGCGCAGATCTATTACCAAGTCCGGGCAATCCGGAAAACATTTTAATAAGATGATGCAGTGAGCTTTCACTCATTATAATGCGGCTGCCCTCTTTTCGGATCAATATATCCAAAAAGATTACGAGGATGTATTATATCCGTTTTCAAATAAAAAAGCTCAATTTCAGTAATAAGCCCTTGAGCATCAACAATCCGCCATTTTTTGAGCGTCATAGGATTTTCAGAAAAACCAAGCGTCAAAGATCCGGCTTCCGGATCTGCTGCTTGCACAAGCTCAACTTGTAAGAAATCACCACCACGGCGAATATCTTCTATACCAATATCATCACTTAACTCTATATTTGCGCGCAAAAGAAAATCAGCAAGCGTTTGTCCAATAGGAGCATTTGTTTGTTCTTCAAGCTGGGAATCATAAAAATAGATGAAAAAACCATCCGCAACAACAAAATCCTCAATTGGTGGGTCATATTCAAAACGTAACTTACCGGGACGTTGAAGATAAAATGTACCAACTAGCTGAGTACCATCATGCGTAGTTTGAACAAACCGCGCCTGTGCTGATTCCAGTCCATTAAGATATTTCTCAATACGCGCCGCTTCTGCTGGAATATCCTTCACGCTTTTATTAGCAGCTAAAACGGGATTAGATAAAAACAAAACAATCAAAAAAACTATTATAACTCTCATTAAAGTAAATCTCTTTTTATTATGACATAGTAACAATTATATATATGTAAAGACTTTAGCGCTTCAAATCCAGTTTTTTGATAAGCTATTTAAACATCACTAAAATCACGGATAAGCACTTCACGTTTTCCAGTCGAGGTGGCAGAACTAATAATACCCTGTTTTTCCATTTCCTCAACAATACGTGCAGCACGGTTATAACCAATTTGCAAATGACGCTGAACAAAACTGGTTGATGCTTTCCCCTCACGCGCAACAAGTGCTACAGCACGATCATAAAGCTCATCAACTGAATTTGAGCTATCAGAAGACTGCCCGCCAAACATAGCATTCATAACTTCATTATCGCCAAAATCACCGCTGCCATCAGTAATATTATCAAGATAAGAAGGCTTGCCTTGTGAACGAAGAAAAGAAGCTATCTTTTCAACATCTCTATCTGAAACAAAGGGGCCATGAACGCGAGTAACCCGCCCGCCCGGAGCCATATAAAGCATATCACCCATTCCGAGAAGCTGCTCAGCTCCGCCTTCACCAAGAATAGTACGGCTATCAATTTTTGAAGTTACGGAAAAGCTGATCCTCGTCGGAAAGTTTGCCTTAATTACACCTGTAATCACATCAACAGAAGGACGTTGCGTAGCCATAATCAAATGAATACCGGCAGCACGTGCCATTTGAGCAAGACGTTGAATTGCATTTTCAACATCCTTACCAGCAACTAACATCAAATCAGCAAATTCATCAACAACAACAACAATATAAGGAAGCTCAGTTAAATCAATAGCTTGATCTTCAAAAACAGGAACACCTGTTTTTGTATCAAAACCTGTTTGAACTTTACGTATAATAGTTTCATCATTATCACGAGCTTCTTTAAGACGATTATTATATCCTTCAATATTTCTAACGCCCAGCTTAGACATTGATCTATAGCGCTCCTCCATTTCCTGTACCGCCCATTTAAGAGCAACAATAGCCTTACCCGGCTCAGTAACAACAGGAGAAAGAAGATGAGGAATATCATCATATGCAGATAGCTCCAGCATTTTTGGATCAATCATAATAAAACGGCATTTCTCTGGTGGCAAACGAAAAAGCAAAGATAAAATCATCGTATTAACAGCCACAGACTTACCGGAACCCGTAGTTCCCGCTACCAGCAAATGTGGCATTTTTGACAGATCTGCCAATATAGGCTGACCTACAATATCCTTACCCAAGATAATCGGCAATTTTGCCCTTGTTTTCTCAAATAACCGCGAAGATAACAAATCATGCATATAAACTGTTTGACGATTCTGATTTGGTAATTCAACTCCAATAACATTACGCCCCGGCACTACTGCAATACGCACAGAAACAACAGACATTGAACGGGCAATATCATCGGATAGAGAAATTACACGAGATGATTTCGTACCAGGCGCAGGCTCAAGCTCATAAAGCGTAACAACGGGGCCCGGATGAATAGAAGTAATCTCACCCTCAATATTAAAATCAGCCAAAACATTTTGTAAAAGCTCGGCATTCTTACGCAAAGCAACTTCACTTGCATGATTCTGTGGTAAATCATTAGGCACACATTGCAAAAGATCAAGAGACGGTAAACTCCATTCTCCCTCATAAAGATTAAACTTTTGTTGCGCGGAAGACTTTGATTGAGCAGCTTTATTTCCATATACCGACTTAACTACCGGAATAGCTTCTGCCTGTTTTTCAGGAGCTTTCACAGATAATACAGAAGAAGATTGCACTGTTTTTTCTACTGACACTGGTGATACAGACGAATCCTTTGCTGAAGAGGTTTTTTGTAAAGCTTGCAATGCCTGTATTCCGGCAGCCTCACGAATTTTTTTGAATAAATCAAGAGGTGCGACTTTATAATCAGGATCATTGTAATGAGCCAACCAATCACTAAAAGCGCGATAAAGGCTATATCCAAAAACAAAAACGCTAAATATAAGTATTTTAACTTTATTAAAAACAAAAGTTATTTCTTTCTGAGTAATAGCAACGGCATACAAAAATGCTAAAAAAGCAAAAATGCCTGATATTACAGGAACTCCAACTGTTCCCAATACAGGTGAAAAAACATTTAAACGTTCAAGTAAAAGCGTTCCGGCACTACTTCCCAGATATGGATGAACAGTCCACCCACCGGATGGAATCTGTGCAAAAGCAATAGAAAGACAAACAGAAGCTACTAGCAAACTAATAAGACGTAACCAAAATGGAGTGAGAATATGTCGTTTAAAACAACGAAAACCCCAAATCAACAAACCAAAAGACAGAATAAATCCACCAATACCAAGAGTTTGAAGAAATAAATCTGCTACCCATGCTCCATGAGACCCTGCCCAGTTTAAAACCACACCCCCATCAACACTTGCTGTATTCCATGACGGATCCATATGATAATAACTACTTAAAGCTATAAGGATAAAAAAACCGGCAATAGACAAAATAAATGCAAAAATATCAACAAGTCTGCGTGCCAAAAAGGCCTGCACACTCTCAGGCAAGAAAGAAAGCATAAAATTTTTCTTTTGGATTCGCCGCATAGGGCGTTTAATTGAACGCATACGTGCCATATCAAGCTTAAAAATTACGGAATGAAAAGCTGCTATTACAAAATAGAACCACCTTTAAAGTAACTACCAAACCAGAATACAACATCTACGATCATAAAAACAAGAAATGCTTCAAGAAAAAATTAAAAATCAGACTTTAATCTAAAATACCAAGAGGATCCTGCATGACCAAAGAGCTGATTTGTTCATAAATCTTAGCATTCTCATCCATTTGCTCTTTAATAGGTTCATTTTGCTCACCCAGAGTTTTAAAAAAATCTGCGGCATCTTTTAATAATTGCCCTGCAAGCTCACTATGCGGCTTATCATCAAGAGAACCGCCCGGTTGAGCCGTTATAAAATTAGACATCTGCTCAAAAACACTAGCATTTTCATGCATTTCTTCTTTGATATCTTCATTTTGCTCACCCAGAGTCTTAAAAAAATCTGCGGCATCAACTAAAAGTTTTCCTGCAAGTTCAGCGTGTGTCGGCATCTCAAAAATCCCTATTCTATTTATCTCTAATCTAACATATTCTATTGTAACAAAAGCAAGAACTAAATATTTTTATCTTCCTGTATATATGTTTTACGAAAATCATGCGCCGGATATGTCCCTAAAAACTTGACGTTCTTAGCATAAAACCCAAGCTCCTCAAGAGCCAACTCAAAAGCATCACTTTCCATATGCCCCTCAACATCACAATAAAACTGTGCCGCCTGAAATTTATCATCAACATAAGACTCAAGCTTTGCCAAACTTAAACCATTGGTTGCAAAACCACCGAGACTTTTATAAAGAACAGCAGGAATATTTCTCACCTCAAATAATAAACTGGTTAAAACGTTTATATTTTCATCAATATCAGGAATAATCGGATCAGAAGATAATATCAAAAAACGAGTCGTATTATGATATTTATCTTGAATATCCTCTTCCAAAATATCCAAATTATAAATCTCTGCCGCTAAAGAAGAAGCAATAGCCGCATGTTCGATATCCGCTCGTTCTGCGACTTCTTCCGCAGCTCCAGCCGTATCCGCATGTACATGCGACTGTAATCCAAGACTTTTTATAAATTCACGGCATTGAGGCAATGCATGAACATGAGAATGAATATGCTTAAGAGACTCTTTTTGAACTCCTTTCACACCAAGTAATGCATGACGCACAGGTTGAAAATGCTCACCAATAATAAAAAGATCGCCTTTTTGCATAAGATGATGAACATCAGCCACACGACCTGCAATAGTATTATCAACAGGAATCATAGCTAAATCTGAATCACCATCAAGAACAGAAATAAAAGCATCATCAAAGGAATTACAAGGCACAGTCTCAAAAGTTGGAAAAACCGTACGACAGGCTAAATCAGAATAAGCACCTATAATACCTTGAAAAGCAATCTTCTTATAATCTTGTGACATTTCTTTATCCACTTCTTACCAAATAGTTATAACTATAAATTTCTTTTTTGTTTGCGACGTTGCACAGAAGAACCAATATGCATAGCCTCACGGTATTTAGCAATAGTACGGCGAGCAATTTCAATCCCGTCTTCCTGTAAAATCCGAACAATCTTATCATCAGAAAGAACACTAAATGGTTCTTCCTCATTAATAAGAGCTTTAATACGTGCCTTTATAGCTTCTGATGAATGCGCAATAGCCCCATCATCACCCCCCAACGCCGTTGAAAAGAAAAATTTAAGCTCAAAAATTCCACGCGGAGTACCAATATATTTATTCGTAGTCACACGAGATACAGTACTTTCATGCATATCAATTTCTTCTGCAATATTTTTAAGCGTTAAAGGCCGCAAAAACTCAATACCATAATTAAAAAAACCATCTTGTTGCTCGACAATTTCACCTGCAACTTTAATGATTGTTTTCGCACGCTGATCCATAGCCTTAACTAACCAATTCGCATTATTTAATTGATTTGCCAGATATTCTTTATCTTTTTTCTTATTCGCATGTCCGGAAACTTCTGTGTAATACTCATTGTTAACCAATACACGAGGTAATGTTTCCGTATTCAATTCCACTCGCCATCCACCGCCAATATTTTTTGGCAAGCGTTTCATAAGCACATCAGGAATAGCAGTTTGCACAATCAGATGATCGAACTCACTAGCAGGTTTGGGATTAAGCGCCTGAATTTCCCCTATCATATCCTTAAGATATGTATCATTAACCGCACATATTTCAACCAAACCTTTAAAATCATGGTCTCCCAACATAGCTAAATTCTTGATAAGCTTTTTCATTGGCTCATCCAGTTGTCCACGCTCTTCCAGTTGCAAAGCAAGACATTCCTCAAGATCGCTCGCAAAAATACCGGTAGGATCAAAGCCTTTTAAAACAATCAATAAACTTTCAATACGCTCCAAAGAACAACCAAGCTGTTGAGAAAGTGCACTATGATCGGTACGTAAATATCCGGCATCATCAATCTGATCAATAAGCAAACTCCCGATCAGCCGGTCTCGCCTATCTGCACATGAAATAAAAAGCTGCTCTGTAAGATGCTCACGCAATGTCTTGTCAGAACTAATACGATTTTCAAAACTACTTTCAATATCTTCAAATTTTATATTCCCACCGGAGCCAATGTTTGACATAGATGATCCGGCATCAAAATCATCTCCGGTATTATTATTAATGGCTTGTTCAAAATCACGGTCTACATCATCCTTAATTTCAAGTTCATTTGACCCGTCAATAGAATCGCTTGACGCGTCCTGATTATTCTCACCTTTTTCCAATAAAGGATTTTTCTCCATCTCTTCTTCAACAAACTCCGCAAGTTCCATATTGCTAAGTTGCAAAAGCTTAATCGCTTGTTGCAGTTGAGGGGTCATAACAAGTTGTTGCGACTGGCGAATATCCAGTTTTTGGGAAATCTTGTTCATGGATTTATCCTATCACAAAAATTTATCATTACGAGCGAATGAAAACTAGAAAATACAAACAACTAAAGCCTAAAGCCTTCTCCTAGATAAACACGTCTAACATCTTCATGATTAACAATCTCTTCCGGATTACCTTCCATCAACACCCTGCCATCATGCAAGATATAAGCTCTATCAACAATTCCAAGACAATCCCGCACATTATGATCTGTAATCAACACACCAATCCCCCGATCTTTCAAATGCGAAATCAAATTACGAATTTCACTAACAGCAATAGGATCAATTCCTGCCAATGGTTCGTCAAGCAGAATAAAATCAGGACGTGCTGCAAGCGCACGCGCAATCTCAACCCTACGGCGTTCTCCTCCTGACAAAGCAACAGAAGGCGTTCTGCGTAAATGCTCAATACCAAATTCTACCATCAAATCTTCCAGAAGCATATCTTGATCGTCATGATGGAGATTAAGAGATTCAATCACGCTTTTTAAATTATCTTCAACATTCAAACCACGAAAAATTGAAGCTTCCTGCGGTAAATACCCAATACCAAGCCTAGCTCGTCGATACATAGGTAAATTAGTAATATCCTGCCCATCAAGCAATATATAACCGCCATCAGAACCGATAAGCCCTGTAATAATATAAAAACAAGTTGTCTTACCGGCACCGTTAGAACCAAGCAAAGCCACAGCCTCACCGCGTTGAATAGACAAACTAACATCACGCAAAACCGGACGCTTTTTATAACTCTTGGAAAGATGTTGCGCCGTAAGTCCTCTTGGAACTTCTTTAATATGTGGATGTAGATTAATACTCATAATTACCCAATTAAAATTCTAGCCTTTACTTAGCGCTAATTTTATACCAAGAGCAACTAATAGTCCACCACAAGCGCGGTCAATCAATATCTGCTTATTTTCAGTGTTTTTATCTCTTATATTAAAAATTTATTGGCATTATTTTATTGACATTAGCAAGTCATTTTTCTAAACACAATCAACGACCAGCGCAAAGAACAGGAGAGTTACGTCAATGTCTAAAG
>JAGLMC010000039.1 GCA_023140215.1 Alphaproteobacteria bacterium | reverse complement strand
ATTGTAGCTTAATTATTATTGCATGTAACACAGCAAGTTCTGCGGCACTTCGTCGCCTTCAACAAGAATGGCTTATTGAAAATTGGCCTGATAGAAATATTCTCGGTGTTGTTGTTCCTACATTGGAGACAGCGATTGATAAGAGTTATAAAAGGCTCGGGCTTATAGCTACACATCATATTATTAGCTCTAATATTTATGCAGAAGAATTAACAAAATTTTCTCCTGAGCTTTTTATTGAGCAAATAGCTACTCCACTTCTTGTTCCTCTTATTGAAAATGATGGTGAAAAGTGGATGTTGGATGTTTTGAAAAGTTATCTTGCTCCTTTTCTTCATTCTCAAATTGAGTGCTTGTTGCTGGGATGTACACATTATCCATATTTAAAGCCGTATATTAAAGATATTCTTGGCTCGGAGGTTGATTTATTATCTCAAGATGAAATTATTCCTAAAAAGCTTGCTGAATATCTACAAAAACATCCTGAGTATGATATGAAAATATCTAAAAATAAAACTATAAAATTTTATGTTAGTGATTTAACAAATAATTACCAAAAAGCAGCTTATAAGATTTATGGTCAAATAATTAATATTATAAAGGTAGAATTTTAAATGACTTATCATATACTTCCACGGGCTATTTTTTTTGATTGGGACGGCACGCTAGTTGATAGTTATTCCTTCCTTCATAGTGCACATAGTCATACTCATGCCCATTTTAATATGGGAGCATTTTCGCTTGAAGCTTTTAAAATATATTTTGGAAAGCAACGGGATGAAATTTTTAAAGGAATATACGGGAAGAAACATGAAGAAGCGCGTATGTGTTTTGATGCTTTTGTTCAGGAACATCATGTTACAAATATAAATCCGATGAGTGGTGCAAAAGAATTACTTGATTATATACAAGAATCTGGAATTATTTCCGGTATTGTGAGTAATAAGAAAAGTTCTTTTATAAAGGATGAAATTGCATATTTTGGCTGGGATAAATATTTTTCATCTATTATCGGATCAGGGGATGCTTCAAAAGATAAACCTGCGGCAGATCCTTTGCTTTTTGCACTTTCACAAGTAGGAGTTGAAGCACATCAAAAAGACATCTGGTATGTTGGTGATACACAAACAGATATAGATTGCGCACAAAATTCAGCTTGTGCTTCAATCTTTATTCAACAAGAACAGGAAATATTAGAAAATACTTATCCATTCTTGATTGTAGAAAATTGTTTGGGATTACACGAATTTCTATTGCAATGTGTGAAAAAATAATTAAAAAGAATCATATTGAACGATAATCCCTAAAAAGGGTGCGTATATAACAAAATTAATTAAATAACTTTAAGGTAATAAAAAAATGGCAGAAAAATTTCAAAGCGTACAAGATGTCTTTCTGAATAAAATACGTAAAGAGAAAATGTCTGTGACTGTGTTTCTTGTTAATGGTGTGAAACTGCAAGGGATTGTTACATGGTTTGATAATTTTTGTTTGCTTCTTCGACGTGAATCTCATGTTCAACTTGTTTATAAACATGCTATTTCTACAATTATGCCCGGAGGCCCTCTTGATCTTTATGAGGATAGAGATGGTGATGCTGGTGTTGATGCAGAAACTTCTGAATAAAATTAAAAATTTATGAGTGATAATAATATAAAAAATTCTGCTCAAGGAGAGCGGGAAGTCGTTTATATTATTCATCCGGATATTCAAGTTAAAAAAGGACAAGTTAATCATTGTTCTTATAGTCTTAAATCCAGTATTGAAGAGCTTGAAGGTTTAGCGCGTAGTATTTCTCTTGATATTGTAGATACTGTTGTTATTAAAGTTTCTAATATTCAGTCTAGTTCTTTTCTTGGAAAAGGACAGCGTGAAAAAATTTCTTCTGCGCTTAAGGATATTGAGCCGGATATTGTAATTTTTAATCATACGCTCTCTCCGGTACAGCAAAGAAATCTCGAACGAGAATGGGGCGTTAAGGTTATTGATCGTACTGGATTGATATTGGAGATATTTGGTGCTAGAGCGCAAACTAAAGAAGGACGGCTTCAAGTTGAACTGGCAGCACTTGAATATCAACGCTCACGACTTGTACGATCATGGACTCACCTTGAGCGACAAAGAGGAGGTGCCGGCTTTATGGGTGGGCCGGGAGAGCGTCAAATTGAAATTGATCGCCGTCTTATAGCTACTCGTATTACCAGCTTGAAAAAACAATTAGAATCTGTGCGTCGAATGCGTAATCTTGGACGAAAGAGTAGGGAACGTGTACCTTTTCCTGTTATTGCTCTTGTCGGTTATACAAACGCTGGAAAATCTACGCTTTTTAATTTATTAACAAACTCTAATGTATTTGCCGAAGATATTCCTTTTGCAACACTTGATCCTACATTGCGTCGTTTGAGTTTACCAAATAATCAAGAAGTTATTTTATCCGATACTGTAGGGTTTATCTCTGAATTACCTACTCATCTTGTGGCTTCATTTCGTGCAACGTTAGAACAAATCAGTTATGCAGATGTGATTATTCACGTTATTGATGCATCTCACGCAGATTATCTGGCGCAAAAGCAGGATGTTATTTCTGTGTTATCTGATTTAGGTATTGATTATGAACAAGATTGCAGAATTGTTGAGGTGCTAAATAAAATTGATATTATTGATTCTGAAGATATTTCCAAGTTTAAAAGAAATTCTGAGAGTTTTAACAATAGGGTTTTACTATCGGCTATTAATGGAGATGGAATAGAAGAACTTTTAGATATATGTAGTAAAATTCTTGATAAAAATCGACTTGATGCAAGATTTTCTATTAATATAGCTGATGGTAAAGCTCTGGCATGGCTTTACGAACACAGTAAAGTTTTATCTCGTGATGATTTTGAAGATCATATAGAAATTCATGTTATAATTAATCTGGCTGATCTTGGCAAATTCTCAGATTACTATGGTTATAATCCCAAATAAACGGATTCGTGGTGTTTTCTACTGAATATATTCCTACAAATTAACGCGTTTGTCAAGTGTTTTTATTTTTTTAATAAATATCTTTAAAAAAATTATGTAACACATTGTAAATAAAAACAATTATTATTCTTTACTTTTTTGCATTTGCCACATCTGTTTCATTTGATCCAAAGATGCGTCGTTTATGCACTTATTTTGCACCTCAAAATCTTTTTCCATTCCTCTGAAACGCTTCTCAAACTTATCATTGCATTGTCTAAGTGCTGTTTCAGGATTGACCCCAAGCATGCGTGCAAAGTTAGCTATAACGAAAAGAATATCTCCAAGCTCATCTGTTTTTTCTTCTATAGTTCCTGTTTTAATAGCTTCACGCATTTCAGCAATTTCTTCTTCCAGCTTATCAAGAACATCATCAAGTTTATCCCATTCAAAGCCAACTTTAGCAGCTTTTTTCTGAAGTTTCTTAGCACGAAGTAAGGCAGGAAGCGCTTTAGTTACACCATCTAATGCGCTTTTATTTTCTTTTTCCAGATTTTTGCGTTCATCCCATATTTTATTAACATCTTCTGGGGAGTTTGCAGACTGGTTGCCAAATACATGTGGATGTCTATAAATCATTTTATCAGTAACGCTTTGAATTACATCATAAATATCAAATATATTTTCTTCACTTGCCATTTGCGCATGATAAATTGGCTGGAGTAAAAGATCTCCAAGTTCTTCACAAAGATCTTTCATGTTTTTACGTTCAATAGCATCAGCGACTTCATAGGCTTCTTCAATTGTATATGGAGCTATAGTTTTAAAATTTTGTTCTATATCCCATGGACAGCCGTTTTCAGGATCGCGTAGGGCGCTCATAACTTCAATTAATTTTTCAATCGGATGCTTGCTCATTTTTTACTTATGCCATTGTGGAACAAAATAGAGTCGACTAAAAGTCGACTCTATCTAATTAAACTATATCTGATTTTAAAAACAAAATTTAAGCAATAGCTTTTTGAAGATTTTCATCCAGTTTTGCTAGAAAGTCTTGTGTAGTGAGCCACTTTTGTTCTGGCCCAATTAAAATTGCAAGGTCTTTGGTCATAAAGCCTGATTCGATTGTATCAATACAAACTTTTTCCAGTTTTTCTGCAAATTGTATTACTTCAGGTGTGTCATCAAAACGACCACGGTAAGATAGTGCACGCGTCCATGCAAAAATAGAAGCCATAGGATTAGTAGAGGTTTCCTTACCTTGTTGATGAAGGCGATAATGGCGCGTCACTGTACCATGAGCTGCTTCAGCTTCAACCACCTTACCATCAGGTGTTGTGAGAACAGAAGTCATCAAGCCAAGAGATCCAAAGCCTTGTGCTACCGTGTCGGATTGTACGTCACCGTCATAGTTTTTACATGCCCAGACAAAGCCACCTTCCCATTTTAAAGCAGCAGCAACCATGTCATCAATCAAGCGATGTTCATATGTAATTCCGGCTGTTTCGAATTTGTCTTTAAATTCTTCTTCAAAGATTTCTTCAAACAGGTCTTTAAAGCGTCCGTCATAAGCTTTCAGGATTGTATTTTTAGTGGATAGGTAAACAGGCCAACCCAGTTCAAGACCATAATTCATACAAGAGCGTGCAAATCCGCGAATTGATTCATCCAGATTATACATAGCCATAGCAGGGCCACTACTAGGGAATTGGAAAACTTCATGCTCAATAGTTTCTCCACCGTCATCTGGAACAAATCTAAGTGAAAGAGTTCCAGCCCCCGGTACAATAAAGTCTGTAGCACGATATTGATCGCCAAAAGCATGACGACCAATTACAATTGGTTTTTTCCATCCGGGAACAAGACGTGGAATATTTTTACAAACAATCGGTTGACGAAAAACTGTTCCACCGAGAATATTACGGATAGTTCCATTAGGAGAACGCCACATTTTCTTCAAGCCAAATTCTTCAACGCGCCCTTCATCAGGAGTAATGGTGGCACATTTAACACCTACACGATATTCTTTAATGGCATTAGCAGCATCAACTGTAATTTGATCGTCAGTCTCATCACGTTTTTGAACTGACAGGTCATAATATTTTAAATCCAAATCCAAATAAGGTAAAATTAGTTTGTTCTTTATAAAATCCCAGATAATGCGAGTCATTTCATCGCCATCAATCTCAACAATCGGATTTTTTACTTGTATTTTAGTCATTAATTTCTCCTTAGATGTTAATTTGTACTTTAAATTATATTTGACCTACAAACTTACATTTGCTAGCTGCTGTACGTGTATCCATGTTGCGCCCTCTATTGATATGATCTTCAATCTCAGCAGCACTACCAATCATACGTGCATATAGAAATACGCTAAACGCCGCTGTTTCCAGAGCTTTTTCACTAAAACTACCTTCCATGAATGGGCGCCACAGCATTTTCAATAAAATTGTAGCAATCACAGCATCAATATTTACACAGTAAACATTTCTACTAACTCCAGTTTTATACAAGGCATTTACAAGCTCATGATAAAATTCCAAAAAGATATTGTATGATTTCTTTTCAGCAAAAAGATCTTTTACAAAAACTTCGCGTGGGTCATAATTTACATCCTCACCTTTGAAAACCGGATGATTTACACAAGGAATTTTTGCATAGGATAAATTTCCCTTAGCTTTGGCATCGGTTTTGTAGATTTTGTATTCTTTTGCATAATCCATAGCCATAGCTTCAAGATCAAGATTATGTTTAGCGTTATCTGGATTATCAAGATTTGTCTTACGGAATTGATTAATTAAAAATTCCATCGCCTCATAGCCATTTCCACCATGCGCATATCCGGCATGAGTAAGAAAACCAACATAGGCTTTGTTAATCTGGACACGCTCAGACACTTCAGACCCATCTGCGGATACTGCGCCTTTTGCACCTTGTGCTGTAATTGTTCCGGGGCCATTGGTTGAAACAAGTCCAAGTAAGATTGAAAAATCAAGCAATTCATTTGCTTTTGGACGTTGTCCGATTTGAGCTAGATAAGCTGTTTCAGTAAAGCTCCAACTGTCCATAAGCTCTTGATTATCAACACCTCTGAAAGCTTCTTTTGTTTGCTCGGAGGATTCAACAGAACAACCAATCATAGCGCTGTAAATTTGTAAATGCCAAGGAATATTACGTAAGGTTGTTAATGTTAAACCTTTTTTCATAAGTGGCATCCACGCTAAATGACAAGACGCAGCTGCGAGAAGACTATCTTCATTAACAAAAGTTCCTGTTTTCTTAGCCAGTTCTTGTAAAAAGCTAATAAATATAGATTTTACATTACGTGATTTTAAAGCTTTCTCCATTTGCTTGGCTCGTGGAGATTCTTTTTCAGAAAGAAAGATTTTATCTAGTTCATCTTTTTGAGCTTTTGATAGCTGTGAGCTAACGTCAAAGGATTCATTTGAAACATCTTTGATTTTAGCATAACCAAATAGTTCAACAAATGCATCAACTGCCTTTCTGGCGGGTAGGGCGCTTTTAGGCCCTAAAATAGCTAATGATGATGACAGCACAGTATTAGGAGAATTTTCAGCTTCTCTTGCGGCTTGAGCTGCTGCAAGCTGAGGTGTTCCATTTTGATTCACAAAGGCGTTTAAAACCACATTCGCTAATTCGCGTCCATTACTATCTGGATATTCACGAGTTAAAGCCATAACCAGATTTTCTTCAAATGTACGAGTTGAACAATCCAAAACACTAGTTCCATTCAATCGGCTGACTTGAGTTTTAGGATCCATCATGGATGCTCCGGAAGTATCCTTCATGGCTTGACGAGGCAAAACTGCACCGATTTGTTTAGAAAGATTCTCAATTTGTTCATTATATGGCGCAATAGCTTCTTCCGGTTGAACATCAAGTTCTTTTGGCAAGCCAACATCATTACTACTTGCGAGCCAACATTTTAAAGATAAATCGCCTTTAGGTTCAAAATCTGGTTCTACACTATTTTTCTTCATTACCGCGCTCATAGCTTCAGGAATATGAGCAATATTTGTTACAAGCGCTCCTTTTTTTGTACACTCAGGATTGTCTGGTGTAAAAATAGATTTTACACCAAATTTTTTCATAAACCATTTTTCTTTTTCTATTGCATTATCTCCAGCTCCGGCGATAGCTCCGGCATGGCCACAAGCTCCGGTCATATTGGATTTCCAACGTCCAACAATGCAACAAACAACAGGCTTTTCAAACTCAAGATCACGCTCGTAATAACCGCCCGGCTCAATATACATTATGGCAGCTTTACTGCGTTCATCATTATGAAACGCATTTGTGAATTCTTCAGCAGCAAAGTGAATATAAATATCTTTACCGGAAGAAAAAGATACGCTTGTACCCCATCCGGCTGTTTGTAAATATGTAGCGATTGTAGTCGTAAAGTTTCCAGAGTTCGAATAAATTGCTATTGATCCGGGAACCATAGATTCTTCAGGCGCATTACCTCCAAGCGCTCCACCGATACGTACATGATTAAGCGCATCTCCAAGCCCAAGGCAATTTCCACCAAAAACATCTATTCCGCGCAACTGGCAAAACTGCCGTATAATTCTTGAGGAATGTAGCGAAATCTTTTCTGTTAAGATTACAATTTTATTAAGATCCGGATTTATACGTACGGCTTCAATCACAGAATCCTTTACTCCGGCAGGTGGTACATAAACAACTGCGACATTAAATTTATGTCCGGCCTCAAGTGCTTCAGATATATTATTGTAAACAGGAATATCGCCAATTTTGGTTTTCATTACAGAACCTGAACGTCCCGGCATAGTTCCACAAACAATATTACCGCCTGAATATACATGACTGATTGGCGTGACTGTTCGGCTTTCACCGCCAAGAATATTTAAAACACAAACACGATCTTCACTGGTGGCAAGCTCCGCCAATGAATTAATACCTACATAACTGTCCTTAAATGCTGCTATACCTTGTGGCACTGAATTATTCCTTTCACTGTTATTTTCTAGTAGTTTGGGCAGAGCTTCCTTTACAGATGACATAGATTGAATCTCCTTATTTTTTAATTCTTATTACGCACATTTGCTGGGTTTTGAGACTGCTATATTTTCAGGCTGAATACCCATAGTTTTAGCTATTGATTCTTTTCCACCTTCATTTTCCATCCAGTTATCAATATCTTTAGCATAATCTATAACTGTACTCATTGATGAGTCATAACCAAACATTCTGTAGGGGACTTTAAGATTATCCAGTGTTTCGCCTAAAGTTCCAAGACCCCGCACCAGATTAGGCCCTCCACGACCAACTACAACAAAGATCGGCTTTGGCCCGTGTGTATTGAAATAATCACGAAGAGCATCTCCCATTGCACGAAATGTTTCATAAATATCCGTATTGTTAGCTTTTCCACCGATAATAAAAAGCACATTACTTTGTTCAAGCCAGTATTTATAAACAATACTACTAATTTTCCGCATTTTTTCATAAGGTGGGTTTCCACCAAAATCTGATGAAATAGTTCCGACATCACCTAAAAGCTCGGTTACTAAAGAGCTTGCACCGCCTCCAAATGTCATTGCAGTCACCGAGCCTTTATTGTTAGTTACAAAAACATCAGACTGTCCTTGATAAGTGCGTAATTCATTTACTTCACGTTCAAAGTTTGAGAGTTCTGTTGTAAATAAATCAGCAGGAAGATTGAGACGTTTCCATGACGGATCATCTTGATCAAAGCTACATTTGAAATCACAAGCTACCGGAACAAGACGGCCTTTTTTATTGGGCATCATACGGATAGGATTAAGTTCTATCATGCTCATACCGTAGTTATGGAATAGATCCCAAAGTTTAGGTAAGTTCTGTACCAGTGGACTGATGATTTCATTAGGTGCATTTAGTTTGTTCAAAAGATTGGAAATAACAAAACCATTTAAACCTGTTAACGGATCAAATGGAGCACTGGCTAGCTTATCAGAGCCTTGAGCTTCAATATCCACACCACCATGATGACTAATAGTTAATGTTGGTGCACGAAATCTCGTATCATCTGTTATAGAAACATATATTTCATATTTAGCCGGAACAGATCCTTCAAATGTTACACCGTTAGAATTAAATTTTTGGTTTCCTACTTCATGTTTGGCAAAATAAAGTCTTTCTTTTTCCTTTAGTGCATCATGTACATTATTTACATGACCAATTAGACCGGATTTTCCTTTTTTGCCAACACCTCCTTTGAAGATCGGTTTGACAAAAATAGAGCCACAACGATCAAGTAGTGCTCTAAGTTCATCACTGCTGGAATCAGCCTTCAAAACTTCTGCACATGGAAAGTCAACATATTTTAGGAGTTTTTCTCCCCAATACATACCAGTAATTTGCATAATTTCTCACCTCGTTAATCGCATCATATCCCTTTAAACAGACTTCTTTAAACACGTTTTAAAACCTGTGGCAATAGCATTTTATGCTGCACTACAAAAAACAAAAGGGCTAGCGCACAATATATAAATACTGTACTTTCTGCCTTTATTAAGTTCTTGCGAGTGTTCATTGTACTTAATATTGAACATTTTTGAAAGTTATAAGCCTTCTATGACGTGCTTGCGGTGCTTTTTTTAATAGTGATTTAATGAGGTGGAAAAAATGATACTTACTGGCCAAGATTCTTTAGGAACCCGCAAAAACCTTAATGTTGAAGGTAAAGAATATGATTATTTCAGCTTAAAAACTGCGGAAGAAAAAATTGGTGATATTTCTCGTTTACCATTTACATTGAAAATTTTACTTGAAAATTTGTTGCGTTTTGAAGATGGATCTACAGTCACAACCGATGATATAAAAGCTCTTGTTGGTTGGTTGGATAAAAAATCTTCAACTCATGAAATTGCTTATCGTCCTGCTCGTATTTTAATGCAGGATTTTACAGGAGTTCCTGCTGTTGTTGATCTGGCAGCTATGCGGGAAACAATGGTAAATCTTGGTGGAGATGCTCAAAAAATTAATCCTCTCATTCCTGTTGATTTAATAATAGACCATTCTTTAATGGTTGATAAATTTGGTTCGGTAGAAGCGTTTAAATATAATGTGAAAAGAGAATTTGAGCGTAATACAGAGCGTTATTCTTTCTTACGTTGGGGACAGCAAGCTTTCAAAAATTTCACGGTTGTTCCTCCGGGTACAGGTATTTGTCATCAGGTTAATGTTGAATATCTGACTCAAAGTGTCTGGACAGATGAAGATGAAAATAATTCGGGTCACGATATTGCATACCCCGATACTCTGGTCGGTACGGATTCTCATACAACTATGGCTAATGCACTTGGAGTTTTGGGATGGGGAGTAGGGGGCATTGAAGCGGAAGCTGCTATGCTTGGTCAACCGATTTCAATGTTAATTCCAGAAGTTGTAGGTTTCAAGCTTACAGGAAAACTACAGGAAGGAATAATGGCTACAGATCTTGTTCTTAATATTGTAGAACAACTCCGTGAACTAGGCGTTGTCGGAAAATTTGTAGAATTTTATGGATCAGGACTGGATAATCTATCTTCATCGGATAGAGCTACAATTTCTAATATGGCTCCTGAATATGGTGCAACGTGCGGATTTTTTCCTGTAGATGATGAAATCTTACGTTATCTAAAATTTACCGGACGTTCTCCAGAGAGAGTAAAACTTGTTGAAGCTTATGCTAAAGAACAAGGTTTATGGCGCAATGATGATATTGAGGCATCCTTTAGTGAAACTTTAGAGCTAGATCTTGGAACAATTGAAACATCAATTTCAGGGCCTAAACGTCCACAAGATAGAATTGCTCTTAGTAATGCAAAGGACGCTTTTAAACGACTTGTTCCAGAAGAAAAATCTGTCTCTGTATCAGGAACTGATTATAAACTTTCTCATGGTGATATTATTATTGCGGCAATTGCAAGCTGTACGAATACGTCTAATCCTTATGTTTTAATGGCAGCAGGGCTAGTTGCACGCAAAGCTGTAGAAAAAGGATTGTCTGTTAAGCCATGGGTGAAAACATCGCTTTCACCGGGTTCACAGGTTGTAAGTGACTATCTGGAAAAAGCAGGATTACAAAAAGATCTTGATGCTTTGGGTTTTAATCTTGTTGGATATGGCTGTGCAAGTTGTATTGGAAATTCAGGGCCTTTGGCTGCTCCTTTGATTGAGGCAATAGATACAGAAAATCTGACAGTAACTTCTGTTATTTCAGGGAATCGTAATTTTGAAGGTCGTATCAGTCCGCATGCAAAAGCAAATTATCTTGTTTCTCCTCCATTAGTTGTTGCTTATGCAATTGCAGGAACTATGAAAAAAGATCTTTATAACGAGCCATTGGGGCAAGACCAACAAGGTAATGATGTCTATATGAAAGATATCTGGCCTTCTAATCAGGAAATTCAAAAAACTGTTGATGAATGTGTGACTTCAGAAATGTTTAAAAACCGTTATGCTGATGTGTTTAAAGGCACTGAGGAATGGCAAGCCATTACCGGATCAGACAGTGAAACTTATTCTTGGGAAGAAGACTCAACTTATATTCGTAATCCACCGTTTTTTACTGGAATGGGAATGGATGTAGAGTCTTTATCTAATATAAAATCTGCTCGTGCAATTGCTATATTGGGTGATTCTGTAACAACAGATCATATTTCACCGGCTGGAGCTATTAAGGCTGATTCACCGGCTGGAGATTACCTAACAGAACAGGGCATAAGTCCAGATGATTTTAACTCATATGGTTCTCGTCGCGGAAATGATGAAGTGATGACCAGAGGAACTCTGGCCAATATTCGTATTCGTAATGAAATGGTTGCCGGAACAGAAGGCGGTTATACTAAGCATATGCCGGATGGCGAGGAAATGTCTATTTATGAAGCCTCTAAAAAGTATATGAACGAATCTGTGCCATTAGTTGTAATTGCCGGAAAAGAATATGGAACTGGATCTTCTCGTGATTGGGCAGCAAAGGGAACTCGTTTGCTCGGAATTAAGGCTGCTATCGTGGAAAGTTTTGAGCGTATTCACCGTTCAAATTTAATTGGAATGGGTGTTTTGCCACTTCAATTCAAAGAAGGTCAAGGACGGAAGAGCCTTAATTTATGTGGTGATGAAACATTTGATATTACCGGTATTGATGAGAACTTGAAGCCTCGTCAAGATGTAACTCTTACGAT
Source organism: Alphaproteobacteria bacterium (assembly GCA_023140215.1). Taxonomy (GTDB): domain Bacteria; phylum Pseudomonadota; class Alphaproteobacteria; order Micavibrionales; family Micavibrionaceae; genus JAJRYK01. The sequence continues at coordinate 799 of JAGLMC010000039.1, read as the reverse complement.
AAATTATGCTGATGGTTCATCTCAAGAGGTTGCTGTGCAATGCCGGATTGATACACAAGATGAGTTGGAATATTATCGCAATGGCGGTATTCTGCATTATGTTTTGCGATCTATGAACAAAAAATAATTGTGATGTATATAATGGGAGGCTATTATGAAAATTGGTGTTAGTAGCCAGAATTTTAGAACAATTACAGGACATGCAGGTAAAGGCCGGCGTTTTTTAATTTATGTAGGTAATGATAAAAATCAGCCGGAAGAAATTGATCGAATAGATTTGCCTAAAGAAATGGCTATAAATAATATTCATAGAAAAGAATCACATCCATTAGATCAACTTGATGTTTTAATTACAGAAAGTTGTGGAGAAGGTTTTTATCTTAAAATGTTATCCAGAGGTATTAAAGTTATAGCTACCAGTGAAACTGATCCGATAAAAGCTGTTACGAGTTTTTTAGCCGGAGAAGAATTACCTCCGGCAAATCCGCATGAATCAAAAAATCCCCGCAAATTAAATCGTAAATTAAAAAATGAATCCTAGAGAGATGAAATAGGCCTAGTTCCCTCGAAGCTGTAAAAACGGACAAACTTTAAATTCCAATATTCCTTTTGACTTTTTGTTACAATCCGTTTATATGTTCCGTATATATTATATATGGAGAATTTGTTGAAAATTTTTTGGTCAGATAGGGAATTAAACGAACATTGGCTGTTAAGCAAAGAGGAATTATAGTAGTTCGCATTAAAGATAAGACATTACAAGTTTTTCAACAGTTGTTTCTATGGGCATGCCTTCCCG
>JAGLMC010000038.1 GCA_023140215.1 Alphaproteobacteria bacterium | reverse complement strand
TGATCTGGCAACAGTTAACCGGACAGTTTTTTATGCGACATTCTGAATTTCTTCAAAAGCATTTTTTTCAAAATCCACTGGCGATATGTAATCATTAGCCGAATGTATCCTGACGCGGTTGTAGAACACCTCGATATATTCAAAAATCACATGCTTGGCTTCCTCCCTGTTTTTAAATTGGTGGTGATGCGTTAGCTCGGTTTTCAGCGTATGAAAAAAGCTTTCGGCCACCGCATTATCCCAGCAATCTCCTTTACGGCTCATGCTTTGAATAATGTGATGTTCCTTCAATAAATCCCGGTGACTTTTAGAGGCATATTGGCTGCCACGGTCTGTGTGCCAGATTAATCCTTTGGCTGGTTTGCGCTGCCAAACAGCCATCAGTAGCGCGTCATTAACAAGCTTTGCCTGCATGCGACTGCTCATCGACCAGCCAACAACTTTTCTGGAATAAAGATCAATCACCGTGGCAAGATACAGCCAGCCCTTACTGGTAGGGATGTAGGTAATATCACCGACCCAATAGTGGTCTGGTTTTGAGACGTTAAAGAGGAGCGACAGGCTAGAAAAAAGCTCGGAAAGCTGCAAGAAAAAAATAATGCATTGTGCTAACTCAAAAATACTGTTACGCTCAGCGAAGTTGCTTTGTAGTTACATTTGTTGTTATAATAAAGATGCGTAGATATGCCAGAATTTGAATGGGACAAAAATAAAAACAAAACAAACATAGAAAAACACGGCATAGGCTTTGATACAGCACGCCGGATTTTTGAAAGCCCGATTTTAACATGGATTGATAATCGGCATAACTATGGAGAAATCCGTCGACACAGCATCGGAACAATACAAGACATTGTCGTTCTAACAGTAATACACACAGATCGTGACGGCAAAGTAAGAATAATTTCTGCAAGACGAGCAAATAGCTCGGAAAGGAAAAAATATGAAGAAGCGATACAACAAAGAACTTAGCATTAATGAACTCGCGGCTATTCCTGACGAGGCCATTGATTACAGCGATATTTCGCAACTTGATGATCGTTTTTGGAGCGAAGCAAAGATAGTGTTTCCTGAAGAAAACAAAAAGCAGCTAACTCTTCGTTTAGATGCCGATATCGTTGAGTGGTTCAAGTCCCAAGGCAATGGATATCAAACACGGATGAATGCCGTTTTGCGCTCTTTTTATGAATCTCAGGCACATAAATAATGCTTACTTAAACCTCTTCCCGAAGAAAAGTTTAAAGCAAGAAAAAAGATTAGGTAACAAACAATGTTACTTTTTATGTTGACATAGTCACACAACATGTTACCATATAAGTGTAATAAGGAAACCTAAGGATGACTGACAGCTTCAAGCACAAAGGGCTTAAAGAATTATACACAGAAGGAAAAGTGCAAGGAGTTCGTCAAGATCAGGTAGAACGCATCACGATGGTTCTCGATGCCCTTGATGTTGCCGAAACACTTGAAGATTTGAGTTTACCGGCTTTTCGTTTCCATGCTCTACAGGGCTACAACCCTACTCGATATTCTATGAAGATCAGTGGGAACTATCGCATAACATTTGAATGGGATAGCGGTTTAGTACAAAAAATTGATTTAGAAGATTATCATTAGGAAGAAAATCATTATGACTAGAAAACTGCCTCCAATACATCCGGGTAAAATGATTAAAGTAAATCTTAAGGAACTGGAACTCAGTGTTCCTAAAGCCGCAGAAATTCTATCTGTGAGCAAACAACACTTATATCGCGTTACCAAAGGAAAAAACCCAATTACACCTGACCTTGCCTATCGCATCGGCAAGCTCTTTGGTAATGGGTCACGTTTCTGGATGAATCTACAAACACAATACGACCTCTTTTACACTGAGCAAGACTACATTACAGACCCAAAGAAAAAAAGTATTGTCGATAATATCACAGCTTCTGTTTAACTATATATACCCCCCATGGCAATTGCATAGGAACTATCATTGCTGGATAATTTTTTGCAGATATTTTTCATCCCATCCCGCTGTTTTTCTTTTTGCTGTAATACCAACTTTTTCAGACTTTTCGCTTTTAAGTAAATTGAGGGCTATCCTGGGGTAAAGTGAGCGTAGCTGTCATATGAGCTCAAAAGTGCTATGGATAATCTTTCAATTTATAAAAATGGGAGATTTCAGCCATGTCAAAGGATCATGTTTTTGAAGATTATTGGTCTATATCAGCATCAGAATTAGGTATTATAAAAAAATATCGTGGCATAAACCGACTTAAATGCGCAGCTTTGCTTAAATATTATCAGATTGAAGGCTCTTTTCCTGAAAAATACGGTGATATTTCTGATCTTGGCTGTAAGAAACTGGCAGTTATTTTAGATATATCGAATGATATTGATCTGGCTTATGATTTTCTGGATGCCACAGGGCGCAGACAAAGAGCGGATGTCAGGGTATATTGTGGTTTTCGGGCAAGTGTGCAATCTGATTATGACGCTGTAACCTTATATTTGGTAGAACATGGCTTTAACGATTTAGATGTTGAAAACACCATCTCACAACGTCTCAAACAATGGTTTCTGACGCAAAAAATTGAGCGTTCAACGACATTGCAAGAAGAGCGCATTATCAATGCGGTTCGTGCAAAACTTGAAGACAAGCGGTATCAATATATTTCTGATCAATTATCTGATGACCACAAACAGGGTTTGGATACTCTTCTTGAAATTCAGGCAGGCGAAACATATGCGCCGTTAGTTTTGCTGAAAGATGATCCGGGGAAACCCTGTCTGAGCAGCGTATTCATTGAACTATCGAAGCTGGATAAGATCAACAATTTAGATTCACCACCAGAATTGTTTCCACATAATTGGAAGAAATTGCGTCAAACCTACCGTCACCGCACCGCTCGTGAACCTGTTCGCGAATTACGCTGTCACCCTTCTCATATTCGTTATGCACTTATCGCAGCCTTTTGTTTAGAACGCCGTGAGAATATTATGAGCCTGTTGCATGCTGAGC
>JAGLMC010000037.1 GCA_023140215.1 Alphaproteobacteria bacterium | reverse complement strand
CGTGAAATTCATATTGAAATAGACCCTATTACTGCAAAAGAACTCCGTATCAGCTTATCTGACATTACTACAGCTATACAGGCACGTAATCTACGTACAAGTGGCGGGGTTATGGAATCATATTTAAATGAACAGACTGTTATAAGTCTCAACAAATTTAATAATATTCAAGAAGTAGAAGAGGTAATTCTTCGTGCTAATATCTCAGGGCAAAATATTCGGATAAAAGATATAGCAAAAGTAACATTACGCGAAAAAGATGAAAATTTTATTGTTCGTAATGAAGGTAAGCGTGGCATGAACCTTGTTGTCCGTAAAAAGAGTAATGCTGATGTCATAAATACAATTGATAATATAAAATTATACATGGAAGAAAATAGTACGCTTCAAAATATAGGCTATTCATATTCTAATGATAGGTCAGAAAAAACCCGCTTACGTCTTCAAGTTTTAGCAGGCAATGCAGTAGTAGGATTTGCACTAGTAGTTATAATCCTTATGTTGGCCTTAAATACTCAAGCCGCTTTCTGGGCAGCAATGAGCGTTCCTTTCTCGCTATTAGGAAGTTTTATTTTGCTGCCATACTTTGGCGTAATCCTCAGTTCTATTTCTCTTGCTGGATTTGTTCTTGTTTTGGGTTTACTTGTTGATGATGCTATAGTAGTCACTGAAAAAATAACTCATTATCGGGAAAAAGGGCTGTCACCTAAAGACGCAGCCTTAAAGGGTACATTAGCGATGTGGCGACCTGTTTTGGTTGCCAGCATAACTACCATTATTGCATTTACTCCAATGTTCTTCTTGGGGGGCATGCCAGGGAAATTTGCGTGGGCAATACCAGCCGTTGTTATTATTGCATTATTAGTTAGTCTTTTTGAATCATTCTTTATGCTACCTCATCACCTCTCCTCTGGAAATCCTGGTAAGAAAAAAGGTAAGGCCGCCTGGGTATTAAAATTAGAAATATGGTATGGGGTAATACTTGGGCAATTGCTACATTGGCGATACTTGGTTTTACTTTCTATGATTATGATACTTATTTCCAGCGCATTTTTGATCAAAAATTCTATGAAATTTCAGATATTTCCGCAAGATGGCGTAGAAAGCTTCTATTTGAAATTAGAAATGCCACGTGGTTCATCTCTTATGGCTACAGAAGCAAGATTAATAGAATTAGAAGAATACATTAAAGATCTCCCTGATAATGAACTGGAATCATTCTCTACGAGAGTTGGAACATTATCAACTGACCCCTCTAAAAATAGAGGTGATCATAGCCACTGGGGTATCATAAGTATCTTTTTACATGGAGAGGCGCATAGAGAAAGAACAGCGGATAATATTATAGCTTACTTAAGAAAGGTCATTCCTACAGAATCTTCAGAAACTATAGTTTTTGATAAAAGGCGTGTAGGACCAGCAATTGGTAAGCCTGCTGAAATCCGCATTAGTACCAATGATAATAAGTTACGAGAAGAAACAGCAAGCGAGGTTAAGCAATATCTTGGTAAAATAGCAGGAGTTCTTGATGTTGAAAGTGATAATAAACCAGGCAAAGATCAGCTTATAGTAGATATAGACTATAAAAAAATTGCAGAAGTTGGATTACAGGTAAAAGATATTGCAGAAGCTTTACGTATAACCTATGACGGCATGATAGTAAGCAATACCACAAACATTGATGAAACGATAGAATACAGAGTCATCGTTGATTCTAAATATAGAAATAGCAAGGGTATGTTATTTAAAATACCCGTTAAGAATAGTAACGGGCAAATTATAAGCCTAACTGATATTATAACACTAAGCGAAGGGCAAGGACCTCTAGAATTTCAACACTTCAATGGGGTAAGAACAGAAACCATTAGTGCTGATCTTGATCCAAGGATAACAAGCCCATCAGCAATACAAAAACAAACCTCTAATCATTTTAAAAAAATGTGGGAAGATCAACCTAAACTAAAAATTCAGTTTGCCGGTGAAGCACGAGAGCAGCAAAAGATTTTTGGTGACTTCTTAATTGCTGGCATAGTAGCACTAGTTTCAATATATCTTATTGTAGCTTTACTACTCAACTCTCTTGGTCAATCGTTTATAGTTATATCAGTAATACCCTTTGCTCTTATTGGAGTTATATGGTCATTTTATGCTCACGATATGCCATTATCATTTTTCTCTACTATGGGCATGCTTGGCTTAATAGGAGTTGTGGTAAATGATACCATAATTATGGTAACAGAAGTAAACAGCAAACTTTTGGAACATAATACTAAAAATCTAGTATTAACAGTAGTATCTGGAGCAAAAGACAGGTTAAGGCCTGTACTACTGACAACTGTCACCACAGTTGCAGGGTTGTTACCCACTGCATATGGTATAGGCGGTTCAGACGGATTGATAATGCCACTAACCATGGCAATGGCTTACGGATTATTATTTGCCACTATAATTACATTAATTCTCACACCATCTTTATTGGTAATAGGGCATGATATAGCACATTTATTTGGAAGAGGAACAAGCCACAAAAGGGGGCGTTTTTCTAGTGAGATGCCCCTAAAGAGTACACTACAAACTGTCTAAATTTTAGATTCCACACGGGCGGATGTAGGGTTAAATCCCATAAAGGTACGTATCTACCAATAGGATTTAAGCACAGCCTTTTTCAGTCTTTTGTTACCGTGGTTTTTAACACGCCCATTTTCAGAGTGGATTATGCTGCCATTTTTGGGAGGCGGATTCCGGCGGTGTCTTTGAGCTTTTCATCCGAAAAATCGTATTCACCCAAGAGGTTGGTGTGCTCCCATGACATAGGCGAGTGAGACGAAATCGCATCAAGCAGTTTTTCTTTTTGCTCCGGATTGTCTATGCCTTCTAGTTTTTGTGACAAATACAGATAATTCCAACAGATAATGGCGTTTTTGATGAGCCGGTTGCAGCTTTCAGCTATTTCCTGATCTTCTTTATCGCCTTGTGTAAATTCCCGCGGATTACCAACCGCGATTGCGCGTGTAAATCTATTGGCCAGCTCGACCTTGTTGAGCTGTTTTTCAATGGCTTGACGCAACTCCACATCATCAAGGTAGTGCAAGATAAAATCGGTTTTTATGATCTGCCCAAAGGATTTAAGCGCCTGATATAATTTATGCTGCTTGGAATAGGAATTGAGCCGCCTGAATATGTCTGACGCACTGGTTTCCTTAAGTTTTATGGTGGTGACAAGCCGCAGCACATCATCCCAACACTCTTCAATAATAGCATCGTTTATGTATTTTGTAGGCTGGATAGCCCAATCTGGCTGCTGATCATATTTTTCTGATTTGAAAACATAGAGCACCTGCTTTTTTAAGTTTTTGATGCGCGGTGCATAGGAAACACCAAGCAAATGTGTTGCGGCGAAAATGGCTTCGCTGTAACCATGCGTGTCCGTGGAATGAATGTCGCTTTTGATAACATCATTGTGCATGAGGCCGTCAATAACATAAGCGCTTTCGCGCTCTGAGGCGCTAAAAACAAGTGAATGCCAAAGCAAATTGCGCTCATCAATGAATGTATTGGCTGTTACACCTTGACCTTTGCCAAAATATTTGAAAGAATAATTGGCGTTCAAAGAGTCTGTTTTGACCTCAAATTTTTGGCCATCACTAGCCGTGTGCAAGCTGCCCTGATTTTTACGGTAGATATTGGGCAGCTCCATTCGATCCATGAACCGGACGATACAGTCATTGGCCGACCTGATATTATCGAGAGAGAAATACCAGTTTACAGCATGTTGTAAGGCACTATCATTAATCAGTTTTGATATGCGCGACATTTTTGGGATACCTATCGCACAGCCCAGGCCTACAATGCCTGCATAAAGAACACGATCATCTGTTCGGCCTTTCGCGTATCGTTGCTGCCAGTGCTGAAATTCCTGTAAAAATTCTGTGTGTGCGTTTACGGTTGATAATATTTCAGGAAGCGGCACAAAATGACGATCCGGAAAATAGGGCTTGAGTAAATCTACTGCTTCATCTTCTTGCTTGGGCGTTGCAATGGTGAAGTTGTTGCCGGTTCCGGCCTTAAAGTGAGGGTTTGCGTTGTTTTGAATATGGTCATTGGTATCTCTGTATTGCTTGGAAAGAGCCAGTTTCAGTTTTTTAAGAACAGGCTTACAATCTTTAAAAGCCTCTAACTCAGCTCTGCGCAGAAGATCCCGCTTTTCTGTGTTCCATCTGTTCCGGGCAATCAGATATTCATCCAAAGAACGATATTTATAGGAATATTCCAGATTGATTTGACCTGATTTGATAGCGCCAGCTACATGCATGAACAACAAGGCTTTGTATAGAGACGGTCTGAATGTGCCGTCACCGGCAACGGCTTTTCTCTCGGCATCTTCGAGAAAATTAATCGGGGCGTTTTGCCGGATTGCTCCACTATTCTTTCTGAAATACTGGGTAGCATCGGCTATGGGCTGTGCGCTTGTTTCATACTGGAAATTCAACGCTTTCAAGATAGGACTCACACGGTTTTGTAACCGTAGAGAGCGTTCTTCCAGTATATCGTAATAACGTGGATCATCAGCACCGCTGTCAAACCCGCTCTTAAAATCATGCCATTCTCGTTCAACGTCTGAAAAGCCCGTTTGATTTGCTTCTAACAAGTTTTTAATCAGCGCAAGCTTTCCCGCATCTGTGCCGTCATTGTCTATAATATCCCTGATCTGATGCACAAAACCAAACACCTTTTCATCAACAGAAGAGGTTAGCGTTTTGAGGGATTGATGCTGTGTTTTGCGTTGTTCATAGCACCATTCTTTATGATAGCGTTTTGCACCGTTTTCATAAGATTTGACGGCCGACAGAAGCGTATCGACTAGATTATCCTGAAGCCGATAATATTGGTAAGTAATGAAGGCAACGACATGAATATAGCGATCTTCTTCATGGCGCTGATTAAGCTGAAAAATATCGGATTTGATCACAGAGTTTGCAAAATACTGAATGCCCTCATATCCCAAATCGAGAACAGGAAGGAGCGGTTTCAAATCCCCATGCAATTCGGCTACATACAATAAATCTGCGGAACGCTCCTTAATTTGTGTCGGTTTTGTGGACTGTGAAAGTTTTTTGAGCAAGGTCAGTTTATATCTGGCATATGGGCTGTCAGTTTCTTGCGCGAACAAACCGTCCAGCAACGATTTTGTCTCTGGGCGTAGTTCTTGGCGAATAACGGCGGTAAGTTCTTTCCTTCTCTGGTTAACGGCCTTTAGGATCAATTCTGATATTTGGAAATATGGCGGAATCTGAACACATTCACGGATCAGAATATCAATGCAGCGCCAGAAAATGAGTTGAGGTTTAAGCTGAGATCGCATCATGGATGAAATTTCATGTTCAATAACCCACAGAGCATTCCCATCAAACCGCCTGTAACCATAAAACTCTAAAATGAAGTCCTGATGCCATTGTCGCGTGCTTTGTATATATTGCTCCTGGGTAAATTTTTTTGGTTCAAAATTGAGGATGCGTGCGACATAGGCTATATCATTCTGGTAGAAATCTTTAGGCTTGAAAAACTTCTTCGTTGCTTTGAAATATCCGCAAGATAAAAGAAACCCGATTTGAGTTGATGGTTTACGCAATGTTCCTGCTTTTTCTTT
>JAGLMC010000036.1 GCA_023140215.1 Alphaproteobacteria bacterium | reverse complement strand
AAAAAAGCTGTGCAAATTAAAATTTTTATAATGTTGCAACACAAAAAAATGCATATTATGGAAGATGACATTATAAAAGCATCATATTTTAAATAATTACGGAAATCATTATGCGTCCTTTTATTACTAAACTGGCAAATACTGACCCAATAAGGGCTTTTTCCTCAATTCAACACCGCCCATATAGCCTTCTTTTAGACAGCGCAGATATCAAACACCAGAGCAGCCGTTATTCTTTTGTAATGTGTGATCCATGCGAAATCGTTGAAATAAAAAACGGCAATATAACAATAACCAATGATAAAGAAACATTAACCCTAAAAGGTGATCCATTCGCTGTACTACAAGAACGAATCAAGAGATTAAACGCCAACATGGAAACCATTCCTGATCTTCCTCCATTTCAAGGAGGCGCAGCAGGTCTTTTTAGCTATGATCTTGGGCGAACAATAGAAAATCTACCGAATATTGCACTTGATAACGAAAATCTACCCGATATGGCCGTTGGAATTTACGATCAAGTTCTAGCCTACGACCATCTAAAACAACAGGCATGGATAATCACACATGCAAATAATGAACAAGAAGCTGAAAATAAAAGACAACCCATTTTAGAAGCTATAAAAAATACTCCTGAAGATAAAGCCTTTAAACCGTCTGAACTACCATGGGAATCTAACTTTGATGCATTTGAATACACTCAAAATGTGCAAAAAATTATTGAATACATAAAAGCCGGTGATATCTTTCAAGCTAGCCTTTCACAACGATTTGATGCACAGCTTCCTACGGACTTCGACGCATTCAGACACTACAAACATATGCGCAACATAAATCCAGCGCCTTTTGCAGCATTTATGAATTTAGGCTCAATCAAAATATCATCCGCATCACCTGAACGCTTTTTAAGTGTTGAAAACAACACGGTAGAAACACATCCCATTAAAGGAACTCGCCCACATATCGGAAATGAAATTCTGGATAAAGCGATTCAATTAGAATTGAAAAACAGCGAAAAAGACAAAGCAGAAAACATAATGATCGTTGATCTTCTCCGAAATGACCTTTCCAAAGTCTGTGAACCTCACAGCATTGAAGTTACAGATTTGTGCAAACTGGAAAGCTTTACTAGCGTACACCACTTGGTATCAGTCATTAAAGGACAACTACGGCATGATAAAAGTCCTCTTGACCTGCTCCGCGCTTGCTTTCCCGGAGGCTCTATAACAGGCGCACCAAAAATCCGCGCCATGGAAATCATCGAAGAAATCGAACCAACGCGACGCGGAGCTTACTGCGGCTCTATCGGATATATAGGCTTTAATGGCCAAATGGATAGCAGCATTCTAATTCGCACACTTGTGTATCAAGGAAACACCGTATCATTACAAAGCGGAGGAGGCATAGTCGCAGATTCAGATCCCGATAAGGAATATCAAGAAACCTTCGACAAAGCCAACGCACTTTTCAGCAGCTTTGAAGATTTCACCTATGAAATTGAAGAGAACTATCTAAAAATGATGGCTGGTGTAAAATAGCAATATAAAAAGCTTTCATCATAGACCTTCCTTACTATATTATCCGTCAATGATTTTGGTGATTGATAATTACGATTCTTTTGTTCACAACCTCGCACGATATATATCACTTGCAGGTTGCAACTATGAAATTGTACGAAATGACAAAATAACACTAAAAGAAATTCACACTATAAAACCAAAAGCATTAGTTCTTTCACCGGGCCCTTACTCCCCAAAAAAAGCAGGCATTTGTATTAATGCCGTTAAAGAATTCGGAGCAAATATACCAATTCTTGGTGTATGCCTTGGGCATCAAGCAATCGGAGAGGCCTATGGTGCAAAAACATCACGGGCAAAAAAACCAATGCATGGAAAATCTTCCAAAATAAACCATAATGAAAAAGATATATTCGCAGGTCTACCTACCCCAATGAAAGTTGGACGCTATCATTCACTAATCGTAGATGATATTGAAAATACAAACCTGCTGCCTACAGCTATGCATGATAATGAAATCATGGCTATACAACACAAAACACATCCGGTTTACGGAGTGCAATTTCACCCCGAGTCTATTTTAACGGAACATGGACAAATAATAATCAATAATTTCACAGCAATCGCCCAACAATGGCATCAAGAACAAAAAGAAGCAGCATGAACTCAATTATATGGCATAATGGCATATATAAAGATAAAGAAGAAACTATCTTCACAGCCTATGATCGCATACGTCTGGGAGATGGTGTGTTTGATACAATGCTGGTAATTGCTGATAAAAAGCACAAAAAAACCACTACTCATCTAGTCCATATTGATCTACATTTCTCCCGCCTCTTGCATAATGCAACCATAATGGGAATACCTGCAAATAAACTCCCTGCTTATACAGAGCTAAACATAGCTGCAAAAAATCTTATAAATGAGAACAATCTAGCTTCCGGCCACTACGCCCTTAGCACAACCATCTCACATGGTTCCGGCGCACAGGGAATAAACCCACCGGAAAATCCACAACCACAAATTGTAATGCGTATTAGTGCCATACACGATAAATCCCCTCCAATTCATGCAATTATCGCCAAAACAGTAAAGCGAAATGAAGGCTCGCCATTAAGCCGCATTAAATCCTGTAATTATGGAGATAATATTCTCGCTCTAAAAGAAGCAAAAGAAAAAGGCGCAAATGAAGCAATATTACTCAACAACAAAGAAAATGTTGCATGCTCGACTACAGGAAATATTTTTGCAGTATTTGATGGCACTATAACCACTCCACCAATAGAAGATGGCGTTCTAAACGGAATAGCTAGAAGGCTTCTCATTAAAAAATACGATGTAAAAAAACAAAGCTTCACACAAGAAAATCTATTAAACGCCCAATGCATTTATATAACGAATAGCTTGCGTGGCGCTCTGCCTGTGATAAGTTTAGAAGGTGCAGATTTACCATCTCCATCCTTAATGATAGATAAGAATTTTCATTTAAAATAAATGGCAATAAGTAAACAGTCTGCTTTAAAAAGAAAGTAACTATATGAATCTACTAACCGTATATCTTGGCTCTTCCGGCCATGCACGTCCTGTATTTAAAGAAGCAGCACAACGCTTAGGCTCGATTATAGGTCAACAAGGAAAATCATTAATTTATGGCGGTATGGATGCAGGATTAATGGGAACTCTTGCAATCAATGCGCTTAAAAATGGAGCAAATGTAACCGGCATTATACCGGAAAAAATCAAAGATAACGAACGTATGCTGCATAGCCTGACAAAAACAATAATGGTTGAAGATTTATGCGACCGTAAAAAACTAATGTTTATGATGGCCGATGCCGTTATCATTATGCCGGGCGGATTTGGTACGCTTGATGAAGGACTTGAAGTGCTATATTGGAACTGGCTAGGCCTACATAACAAGCCAATAGTGCTATTAAATATAGATAATTACTGGACAAAAATTATTGATTACCTTAATTCATTAACGGATTTCAATAAAAACTCTTTAATTGTTGTAAATAACGTTGATGAAATCATTCCAACACTAGAGAAAATCACTACACAAACAACAATGAAAATACCGCCCCACCTGCCACATTTCGAAGATGAAATTACACGCAACACAGCGCAACCTATAATTATAGACCGTGCCAATATTGAAAATACATATTTTGTCATATGTGCTTTGGGATTAAAACAGCTAGGACAACACAACCGTGCAATCGGGTTTTTAAATACAAACGGCACTTTTGACAAACTTCTAAAATGGATTGAAATATCCGCTGAAGAAACATTCATCACAACAAAATGCTTAAAACTATTCTCGGCTCATAATGATGAAAACGTACTAAGACAATTACTTGAAAAACAAGAAGCTGTAAAAATTGACCTGCATAAAGAAAAATGGGGTGCTAAACAAACCTCTGATTAAGGATATATTATTTCAATAATATTTGATGTTCCTACAATTTAAAAAATTACTTTACATATACTGGATTTATGCTACACCTCTAAAATAAAAATATCAGCGAGAGTAAAAATGAAATCAGAGTTTACAAAGAAAGAAAAAGCACCGCTTACAAATAAAGAGAAGCTTAGGAATGCACTTATAGAAGACGCAGCAAATCATGGAATGACAGAAGAAGCTCTTACAAAAAACGCGAAACGTCATGGGGTAACAGAAGAGTTTTATCTAAGTATAATCAGTGGGTGCGTTACGATATCCGATGATGGAAGTCGTTCAAGAGATATGAAAAAAACATTCGGGACAGAAAGGGGGCGAGAAAAAGCGCGTCAAGATTTAGGAATATCAAAAGACCCTACTCCTGTCATTTAGATTCAGTTAAAAAAACAAATTCGCCGGTAACAGCAGAAAATTTAGCCCTAGCAACAGCCAATTTCTTTTGAATCAGAGCCTTATCAACAGGCTCTTCAGCCAAACCAAGATTTTCATTCAAATCCTTAATCTCACGCTCAATTTCATTTTGATCAAGATCACTAACCTTAACAGCGCCTTCTGCCAACACAACACAACTCTGACCGGTAACATCAGCAAAACCACTGACAATGAAAATTTTCTGCGGATCCTCACCATCCTTGATAATAAACTTAACAACACCGGACTTAAGAGAAAGAACCAAAGAACTATGTCCCGCTCCGACTCCTATTTCCCCTTCCGTACCCGGCATTGTCACCAACCTAACAGGCTCAGACACCAGTTTTTCTTTCGGGGAAACAAGTTCAAAATTTATCATTGCTTCTGTCATTTTTTAGTCCCTCTAAACTAACAAAATAGCCTAAGCTGCCTCTGCTGCCATTTTCTTAGCTTTTTCAACAGCTTGGTCAATTGTTCCAATCATATAAAACGCGCTCTCGGGCAAGTGATCGTAATCACCTTCAACAATACCTTTAAATCCGGCAATACTATCCTCCAAATTAACAAACACACCGGGTGTTCCGGTAAACACTTCCGCAACATAAAAAGGCTGAGAGAAGAATCGTTGAATCTTACGCGCACGAGAAACAGTCAACTTATCATCTTCAGACAACTCGTCCATACCAAGAATAGCAATAATATCCTGCAAATTCTTATAACTCTGCAAGACTTTCTGAACATCTGAAGCCACCTTGTAATGCTCCTCTCCAATAACACGAGGATCAAGAATACGCGATGTAGAATCAAGAGGATCTACAGCCGGATAAATTCCTTGCTCAGCAATCTGACGTGACAACACAGTTGTAGCATCAAGATGCGAGAAAGTTGCAGCAGGAGCCGGATCAGTCAAATCATCAGCAGGTACATAAACCGCCTGAACAGAAGTAATAGAACCCTTGCTCGTTGATGTAATACGCTCTTGCATAGCTCCCATCTCGGTAGACAACGTAGGCTGATAACCAACCGCAGAAGGAATACGCCCAAGAAGCGCTGACACTTCAGAACCAGCCTGCGTAAAGCGGAAAATATTATCAAGAAAGAACAAAACATCCTGACCTTCTTCATCACGAAAATACTCAGCCACAGTTAAAGCAGACAATGCAACACGTGCACGCGCACCGGGAGGCTCATTCATCTGACCATAAACAAGCGCAACTTTTGAATTTTTGTAATCATGCTGTTTAATAACACCGGATTCCATCATCTCATGGTAAAGATCATTACCCTCTCTGGTACGCTCACCAACACCGCCAAACACAGAAACACCGCCATGCCCCTTAGCAACATTATTAATCAGCTCCATAATAGTAACTGTCTTACCAACACCGGCACCACCAAACAGACCAATCTTACCACCCTTCACATAAGGACAAAGAAGATCAATAACCTTAATACCTGTAGTCAACTGTTCAGTATCTGTTGCTTGCTCAGCAAAACTAGGAGCTTCACGATGAATACCCCATCTTTGCTTTGTATTCACAGGAGGCCCTTCATCAATCACATTACCAACTACATCCAGAATACGACCAAGCGTTTCAGGCCCAACAGGAATAGTGATCGACTCACCGGTATCAGTCACCGCCATGCCTCGCACAAGACCATCAGTCATATCCATCGCAATCGTGCGCACAGTATTTTCACCAAGATGCTGGGCAACCTCTAAAACCAACTTACTGCCATGATTTTCAGTATAAAGCGCATTCAAAACCGAAGGAACTTCACCCTCTTCAAATTGCACGTCAACAACCGCGCCTGTAATTTGTGTGATTTTACCTGTTGCTACTTGTTTTTCTTTTGGCATTTTCTTACTTTCCGTCTTTCTTAGCGTTAAAATTTATTAAATTACATAGCTTCCGCGCCTGAAATAATTTCAATCAGTTCACGTGTAATATGAGCCTGACGAGCCCGATTATATTGCAAGCTCAAATCATCAATCATATCCCCTGCATTACGAGTTGCACTATCCATCGCAGTCATACGCGCCGCATGCTCTCCGGCAGCACTATCAAGAAACGCACGGAAAATTTGTACACTCAAATTACGCGGCAAAAGAATATCAATAATTTCTTCTTCCCCGGGCTCAAAATCATAAAAAGAAACAAAGCACTCACTCTCATCTGTTTCATTTTTATCTTGCGCTTCTTGTGTTTTTTCCCCCGCATCTACGTCTTCATCTGCATTTACATCTGCATCTTCATCTTCAAACAATTTGAAAGGTATAAGCTGCTGAAATATAGGTTCTTGTGTCAACACAGAACGAAATTCATTATAAATCAATGTACAAACATCAAATACACCTTCATCAAATTTCTCAAGAATAAACTGAGTGATCTTTTCCGCCTCTACATACTCGACATACTTACTACCAAATAAACCGGTAAAACTTTCCAATATATACGAACTGAAATCACGATTAAGAGATTCTTTACCCTTACGACCAACACAAATCAAAGATACATCTTTTTTCTGTCCTACAAGCTCAAGAGCTTTTTTACGAACACTTCTGACAAGGTTAGAGTTAAAACCGCCACATAAACCACGATCAGCCGTAACAACCACAAGTAAATGTTTCTGATCGACTCCGGTTCCGGCAAGCAATTTATGGCTTGAATTATCTACAATAATATTATCAACCACACGCGCAAGCATCTCAGCCATCGCCACAGCATAAGGCCGGGCATCTTCTGCTTGCACCTGTGCCATACGAAATCTCGATGCCGCAACCATTTTCATAGCCGAGGTTATCTTTCTTGTCGATTTAACCGATTTAATCCGGTCTCTATAATCACGTAATGATGACATTTTTTACTTTCTATCTACATTATCAATTAAAACGGCATATTGCAGCAATGGCAATAAACATTCTTTAAGCCGCTTTCTTAGTTGCAGAAAAACTCTTTGTAAATACATCAAGAAATTTAGACATCTTCTCATCAAGGCTATCATCAATCCGTTTTTCCTCACGAAGAACATCTATAATATCACTAGCATTAGCACGAATATCATCAAGCAAACGAGACTCATAATCTCCAATTTGATCAATATCAATATTATCAAGATATCCCTTTGTTCCAGCATAAATCACAAAAACCTGCTCTTCCACATGCATGGGAGAATATTGCGGTTGCTTAAGTAACTGCATCAAACGTGCCCCACGCGCCAACACTCTTTGTGTTGAAGGATCAAGATCAGAAGCAAACTGAGCAAATGCCTCCATTTCACGATACTGGGCAAGCTCTAGCTTGATACTACCGGCCACCTGTTTCATCGCCTTTATCTGCGCAGCAGAACCAACACGTGACACAGACGCACCAACATCAACAGCAGGACGAATTCCCTTAAAAAACAATCCTGTTTCAAGGAAAATCTGACCATCAGTAATCGAAATAACATTAGTAGGAATATAAGCAGAAATATCACCGGCCTGCGTTTCAATAAGCGGCAATGCCGTCAACGACCCACCTCCATGATCTTCATTCATTTTAGCTGATCTCTCAAGCAAACGGGAATGAATATAAAACACATCACCCGGATAAGCTTCACGACCGGGAGGACGACGCAAAAGTAACGACATTTGACGATACGCAACAGCCTGCTTTGAAAGATCATCATATATAACAAGAGCATGCAACCCGTTATCACGGAAATACTCACCCATCGTACAACCTGAATAAGGCGCAAGAAACTGCATTGGAGCCGGATCAGAAGCAGTCGCAGCCACAATGATGGAATATTCCATAGCGCCTTGCTCTTCAAGCTCTTTTACAAGTTGAGCAACAGTCGAACGCTTTTGCCCAATAGAAACATATATACAATAAAGATGCTTACTTTCATCAGAAACCTTATTAATCTCTTTTTGATTAATAATCGTATCAACAACCACAGCTGTTTTACCTGTTTGACGATCACCAATAATCAACTCACGCTGCCCCCTACCAATAGGAACAAGCGCATCAATACACTTCAAACCTGTTTGCATAGGCTCATATACTGACTGACGGGGGATAATACCGGGCGCTTTAACTTCAACACGACCGCTTTCTTTATTTTTCAGCGGCCCCTTACCGTCAATAGGATTACCCAGACCATCAACAACACGCCCAAGTAACTCCTTACCAATAGGAACATCAACAACTTCACCTGTCCGCCGAACAATATCACCCTCTTTAATGCCACGGTCACTACCAAAAATCACTACACCAACATTGTCAGCCTCAAGGTTAAGAGCCATACCCTTAACCCCTCCGGAAAACTCAACCATTTCCCCAGCCTGAACATTATCCAGTCCATACACACGTGCAACACCATCACCTACAGACAAAACCTGTCCAATTTCTGCGACATCAGATTGTGTGCCAAACTCTGCAATTTGCTTTTTTAGAATCTCGGAGATTTCTGCTGCTTTGATTTCCATTAATTTAAGCCTCTTTTATATTGGTTATTACATTTTCATTAGATTGTTTACTCATGGCGGCCTTGAGACGCTCAAGCTTTCGTACAACCGAATCATCTATCATTTGTGACCCGACAGTAACGATCATTCCACCCAAAATTTCAGGCTCTACTTGAGTATCAAGAGATACATCAGAACCGACAGCTTTTGAAATTGAATCCTGCAACACTTTTTGTTGCTTAGCCGACATATCCTGCGCTGTTTGAACCTTCACAGTTATCTCGCCACGACGCTTGGAAAGCTCTATATAAAAAGCATCAACAATACTTTCCAATAGATTCAACCGTCCATTATTAGACAATACACCTATAAAATTTTTAGTGAGAACATGAAATCCTGCTCTATCGGCTAAACTCCGAATCGCCAAACTTCTCTTAGTTTCATTAAAAAGTGGGGAATTAATAAGATTAAACAAATCAACAGACTTTAAAACCATAGCCCTGAGATCAGAAAGATTTTTTTCAATTTTACCAAGAACATTCGATTCTTCAGCCAAATCCATAAGCGCAGTAGCATAACGAAAAGGAACTGCTGATGAAATTTTACTAGCAGATGTCACTGAATTTATATCCTCTTTATCATCTTTATTTTACGAGGGTTTAGCATAGCTAATCATTATTAACAAGCCCTCCACACAAGCTCTTTTAAAAGTATTTTAAAATCAAAACTCATTGCTCTATCCCATAATAACCTATAAGTTCATTCACTGGCCTAATCCAATATAAATATTAATTTTATATGACAAAAACTATCAATATTTTTCCACTCTTTGTAATCATCTTCACTGAAGGCTACATAGTTCTATCTTCGGAGCTACTGGCAATTCGTCAAACACTACCCTATGTAGGTAGCGGAACAGACACAATTTCAATCATCATCGCCGCAGTGTTAATGCCACTAGCCTTTGGATATTACTCAGGAGGGAATTTTACTTCAAGATCAAAAAACCATCAATATAAAAGCATACGCAAGAAACTCATCCAAAACATTATAATTTCCACATGTTTTCTTATTCCCTGTCTGTCATACAGTTTCTTAACAGAGTTTTTTCCATTCCTCATAAAACACGGAATCAATGACCGCATTATTCTAACAACACTCTACTCATTGCTGTTTCTTGTAACGCCTGTATTTTTACTCGGACAAACAATCCCGCTTATCAGCAATTATTTCTCAAAAGAAAAACTGTCACAAATCACAGGACGAATGCTGTTTTTCTCAACACTCGGCTCTTTTATGGGCTCAATAATATCAACGCTCGTTCTTATGAGTCTATTCGGGGTAAATTACACAGTTTGCGTAGTTTTTGCACTCCTTATGATGCTCGTAATCCTGCTAAGTAAAAACAAGACATCAAAAGCAGCTTTGTTAATGGCTGTAATCACAGGAATCGGCTTTTATATAAATTCTTCAAATTCTATAAAACACCTCAATATTGTTGAAAATAATGTCTACAACACAGTACAAGTCTTTGAAAAGGGCAACTCACGCTTCCTAGTACTAAATAACAACAGTTCTTCCAAATACACAGATACAGGACGCAAACATCTCTACATCGAATTTGTTGAAAAACTGGTCATTAAGCCGGTGAAAAATGCAAATCCTCCTAAAGATATTTTAGTAATCGGCGCAGGCGGCTTCACCTTTGGTTTTGAAGATAAAATAAATATTTACGATTACATCGACATTGACGGAGACTTAAAAGAAATAGCTGAGAAATACATTCTAAAAGCACCGTTACTAAAAAACAAAAATTTCCATCCAATGCCTATTCGCGCTTTCCTCAGCAAAACAAAGAAAAAGTATGACATAGTTTTTATTGACGTTTTTAATAGCGGAATCAGCATTCCCGAACATCTCGTCACACAAAAATTCTTCCGGCAAATCAAGAACCATCTAAAAGATAAAGGCATTGTTGTAAGTAATTTTACCAGCTCACCAAATTTTGCAAACCATTACAGTCAAAGGTTAGACAATACATTCAGAAGTATTTTCCCGCACGTTTCACGACATGTTCTACGAGATAATTACAAACCATGGAATAATAATAAAAATGCTCTTTCCAACATAATATATATATATCGGCATCAACCAAACGCAGATATCAACGGAATATATACCGACAATAAAAACAATTCATTTTATGATCGCACCAAAAAAACTAAATAAGCTTTATAAATCAAACAAATGATTTTGAATAAAAATCGTATAGATTTTATTCAAAATTGTACCGTGCGACTGCACGGCGGGCGTAAGCCCGAAGCATGTCCGGCGTTTGAGGACTTGTATTAAAAATATTAAATTTTTAATACAAATTACTATAAATGAACGGCAAAAAGACCATCACCAATAGTTCCAAAATAAAAACCAAGAGCTTTAAAAATTAAAAGATGAACTACATAAATCTCAAGCGATCTCCGGCCACAAAGCTGTAATACAAAAACTACAGGCAACGGACATTTCCGAGTAAAACCGGAAAAGACCTTAGATTGAAAATAATAAAGAACTAAATACACAAAACCGACACACACAATCATCACCGTAAATTGCATCATTGAAAAACCAAACATAATATGCTGCACAACTACAAAGTTAAAAAATACAAACATCATAAAACTAAAAAGAAACCGGTCATTTACAATTTTTTCATTCTTTCTATGCCTGATACAATACCCAAACAGCGCAGTAAGAATAGCTTGCGCTCCATAATCCAGAATAAACGCTGTAGGAAGACTAAGCGCAAATAACAAAATACCCACACACCAAAAATGCATATAGCTTTGAAAACAAAACAGAGCAATACGATCAAGCACAATCCGCACAAAAATAATCGTTACAATAATATTGAGCATAAATATCGGAATACCGGCAATCATATCTGCAACAATCAAAGCACCTGCACCAACAAAAAGCATCATCGGCAAATCACGACTACGCGCATAACCAATTAAAAACAACCAAACAGGAAAACTCATCCGCCCAATTACGCGAATCCATAAATGCTCCGGAAAAAAATATAAACCGATATGATCAAATATCATCGTTAAAACAGCGAATGTTTTAAGAAGATCATAAGAGGTAATATCTTTAGGAAAAATCTTAGCGCTCATAATTAAATCTACATCCCAAATAAAAGCAAAACAATAACGAACGAAATATCCGCTCCAGACAATACATTACAGAAAACTCTGTGGATCAATATCAATATAAACACGAACAGTTGAAGGCACTTTAACTCCACCAATCCACGCAGCAATTACCTTTTGAATATCAATTTTTTTATCTGCACGCACAAGAAGACGATAACGATACTTCCCACGCAAACGCGCAAAAGGAGCAGGAGCAGGCCCAAGCGTTTGAACATTCTTCCCCCCTTGCGGCGCAGACATACCGAGCGCTTTAGCCACATCTATAACCTGTCGCTCATCTCGCCCTGAAACAATAATCCCAACCAAACGGCTAAATGGCGGCATATAAGCATGCTCACGTTCAAGCGCTTCAACTTCTAAAAACTGATTCCGCCCATCACAAAACTTACCGGAAGAAGTAGATAACGCCTGCATGATCCGATGCTCAGGCATAAAAGTTTGCAAATAAACATGCCCCTTTTTCTCTTCACGACCGGCACGCCCCGAAACCTGATGAAGAAGCTGATATACACGCTCGGCAGCTCTAAGCTCTCCGCCGGTTAAACCAAGATCCGCATCAACCACACCTACGCACGTCAAATTTGGAAAATGATGTCCCTTAGCTATAATCTGCGTCCCGATAATAATATCAACTCTGCCCTCCCGAATATCCGCTAACATAGATTTCAACTTATCTTGATTATCAGCCGTATCACTAGCCAACATCATAATATTCGCATCAGGGAAAAAAGATTGCACTTCCTCATAAATACGCTCAACACCGGGCCCACACGCAGCAAAAGACTCCTCATCATCACATTCAGGACAATGTTTAGGAACGCGCTGCGAAAAACCACAATGATGACACTGCAAAGCGCCTCCCGCCTTATGTTCCACTAACCAAGCAGTACATCGCGGACATTCCATTCTATGCCCACAAGTACGACACAAAGTAAGCGGCGCATAACCACGACGATTTAAAAACAATAATGACTGCTCTCTTTTTTCTAAAGTTTGACGCACAGCCTCTATTAGAGGCGGAGAAATAAAATGCATACGTTCCGGCTTATCAACTCGCATATCAATTATTTCAATCTCAGGCAAAAGCGCCCCGCCAAAACGATCTCTCAAATGAAGATGTTCATAACGAGCCAGCCCCATTGGCTTTGACCACGCATTATAAATAGTCTCCAAAGATGGCGTAGCAGAAACAAGAACAATTGGAATCATACCCAAATGCGCCCGAACAACCGCCATATCCCGCGCATGATAAATTACGCCTTCTTCTTGCTTATAAGCAGGATCATGTTCTTCATCGACAACAATAAGACCTAAATCCTGATATGGAAGAAACAGAGCTGAACGCGCACCAACAACAACCTTTGAATGCCCCTGCGCAATTCCTCGCCATGTCGTTCGCCGCTGAGCAGGAGTAAGATTCGAATGCCAAAGCGCAGGCACACAGCCAAAGCGCGATTGAAACCGGTCAAGAAAAACATTCGACAAAGCAATCTCCGGCAACAAAATAAGAACTTGCTTATCCTGTTTAAGCGCCTCAGCCACAGCCTCAAAATAAACTTCCGTCTTTCCCGCTCCAGTAACACCATCAAGCAAAGCAGCATGATAACCACCTTTACGCACATATGCACATAAAGTATCTGCAACGCCTCTTTGATCTTCAGAAAGTAGCTCACCATCTTTATAAATATCCGGTTTACGGCAAGGCGCAGAATTATAAATCTTAACAACCTCAAGCAAACCCTTATCAGCCATACCCTTCACCACTCCGGCACTCACTCCGGATTTTTCTGCAATTTCAAACGGACGAAGAACAGCACCATCTTGCAATATCTCCATAACCTTCTGACGCTTTGGAGATAAGCCCTTCACATCAAGATCAAAAGCACGATATCCATTTACAGGCTTGGGAGAAACAAGCGCTGAAGGAACACTCACGGACATCTTTAACACAGAACCTTTAGGACTCATTACATAACGAGACATCCAATCAATAAACCTACGCTGCACCTCCGGCATAGGCTTTAAAGGATACTTAAAAATTACACTTTTAAGCTTTTTAGATGAAACACTCCCCTCAGCTTCTCCCCAGACAACACCGGAAACTTCCCTTCCACCAAAAGGAACACAGACATAATCACCCACCTGCACATCCAAATCATCAGGCACTATGTAATCATACGCCTTGTCAACAGGATACGGCACAAGAATGCGCTTGCAATTCCCATTACTCACATCAGGTAAATCTTTATCTTGAAAAAGTGTCTGCATTTGATACCTATGGTGCACATATTTTTTACATGAGAAAAGGAATAAGTAATGAAATTTTTTATCGACACTGCTGATTTAGATGAAATTAAGGATCTAGCCTCAACCGGTCTGCTTGATGGAGTAACTACAAATCCTTCTCTTATAGCCAAATCCGGTAGAGAATTTATCCCGCTAATAAAGGAAATATGTAAAGTTGTTTCGGGTCCGGTAAGTGCAGAAGTTGCAGCCACAGATTACGCAACAATGCGAAAAGAAGCAGATGTCCTGCGAAAAATAGCAGATCATGTAGCAATAAAAGTACCAATGACTCCAGATGGACTAAAAGTCTGTAAAGAGCTTTCCGATGACGGAACAATGGTAAATGTAACCCTATGTTTCTCCGCAGCCCAAGCTATACTAGCGGCAAAAGCCGGAGCTACTTTTATCTCACCATTCGTAGGCAGACTTGATGATATTTCAAGCGATGGATTACAACTCATCTCCGATATTGTACGAATCTATGAAAATTATGACTATTTCGATACACAAGTTCTGGTAGCTTCTATAAGAAATCCTCTACATATTATAGACGCTGCTAAAATGGGAGCGCACGTTATAACCAGCCCACCATCAGTGATTCGCCAACTATACAAACACCCGTTAACCGATATTGGACTTGCCGCATTTGTTAAAGACTGGGAAAAAACAGGGCAAAAAATCCTTTAGTCATTTTAGTCTCAATAGTGTTTGTGATAGAATCCTCAAATGTCTGATACACTCAAAAAAATAAAAGAAGACCAAAATCAAGTGACAACAACCGAAGATATACTTACCTTCCTAAAGGACAACCCGTGCTTTATTGAGGAAAACCCTGAAGCAATTGAACTGCTTTTGCCTGAGCGCAAACGCAATAAAAAAACCGATGTTGCAGATTTTCAATCCTATATGATAGATCGCCTGAAAAACGATAAAGAAGAAGCCATTGAAATTTCTCAAAACATAGTTGCTACATCCCGCGCCAATATGAATAATCAACAGCGCATCCACAGTGCCGTACTGCGACTCCTAGAATCAACAAGCTTTGATAACTTCATCCACGCCATTACAATGGATATAACTTCAATTCTCGATGTTGATATTGCTGTTCTGGTTGTTGAAACCGATGGTGAAAAAATCCCGCATATAAACACCTCCGGCATACACATCATACCTGAAGGCACAGTCAACAAATGGATGAAAGATAAAAATGTTCTTCTACAAGATAACATCAGCGGTATTGAATCTATATACGGTAGTGGTGCAACTCTGGTAAGATCTCAAATTCTACTACGTATAGGCATATCTATGGACACACCTCCGGCACTACTGGCTTTTGGCAGTCGTGACCCTAATATGTTCCAAGATGGACAGACTACAGATCAAATTCTCTTCCTCGCAAGAGTTATCGAACGGTGTTTTAGAACATGGCTGAACCTTCCGGTATAAAAAAAGACATTCTCGCTATATGCGCACCAGATCTTGAAGCACGTCTGAAAGAATGGCAGGATTATTTGCGCTATGAAAAACAACTCTCACACCACACATTACGCGCTTATTGCAGTGACGTAGGAAATTTCTTACAATTTATAACCAAACATATCAGCAAATCACCAAACATTAACGACCTTTCCGAAATCTCTATAACAAACTTCCGTTCATGGATATCAAGCAAGGCAATTAAAGGTACATCAAATGCCAGCCGCGCTCGCTCACTCTCCGGATTAAAGAACTTCCTGACATGGATGGACAATCAAGGCATCATGCACAATCCGGCGATTAACATTCTACGCACCCCTAAATTACCGCACAAACTCCCACGCCCACTACATAAAAAACAAGCCTTAAATGTACTAAAGACCTCCGCACTTATTGAAGAAAAAGACTGGATTGCACAACGAAATAAAGCACTCTTTACGCTGCTTTATGGATGTGGCCTGAGAATTAATGAAGCACTTTCACTAAATATAAATGATATGCCACGAGATGAATTTATACGCGTAATAGGCAAAGGGAAAAAAGAGCGACAAATTCCGGTTATCGAAATTGTTGAAACAACACTTTTGCACTATATAAAATTATGTCCATACACAAAACAAGAAATCAGCGACTCAGCTTCCCCACTATTCTTCGGCGCACAAGGAAAACGCCTTAGCCAAGGAGTAGCGCAAAAAGCAATGCGTAACGTACGCAAAAAACTAGAACTTCCGGAAAATGCAACGCCTCATGCCCTGCGACATAGTTTTGCTACACATTTATTAGAGAACGGTGCAAACTTACGGGAAATTCAAGAATTACTGGGACACACCAGCCTAAGCACAACACAGCGATATACAGAAATCGATTCAGAAAAATTAATGAATATATATAAAAACGCCCATCCAAGAGCTTAAATCCTCAATATAAAATTAAAGAACTATCCTAAAATAACAAAACACAAGCTAAATAATTATGAATCTTTCACCATATGAACTAATGCAAAAGGCCGTAGACATCGTCCAAAACAGCCCGCACCCGACAAATAAAGTCGCAGCAACGCTAGCCGGTGATGATTTTTATATATCCTGCATAAATGTATGGCCTGAGCCAATTCAAAAAATAATTGGGAACAAAACAAAAATAGGAAATTCCAGCGGTACACTACACGCCGAAACTGCCTGCATCTTACAAACAGTAAAAACAAAGGCAGCAAAAACAAAAAATGCACATATTTTTGTAACCGATCCACCATGTCCCAACTGTACAAAAAATATAGCCGAAGCTGGTATAAAGGCACTATATATTGACCACAAAGGATTCAATAAAGATTTTGCACAACGACGCGGCCACCATTTTAAACACATGTCTATGAAAATCTGTGAACATGCAGGAATCAGCGTTTATGAAATTTGGCGAAAAGAAGAAAAAATTATCCCGATCTGGGAAAAGCCAAAAGACTACACACCAATAGAAGAAAACCCTGTTATCATTAAAAAACTCACCAAAACTCCAGAATTACCAAAAGAAGACACTATATTTGCAAGTGCCATCGCATATAATAAAAATAAAGAAAGATATTATATAATAGCTACTCCACATCCGATAATTGGCTATACAAGCAAAACTCTAGAACCAGCAGGAAATAAGTACAGCTTTATTCTACAGCCTGTAAACCGCCTTCTAATGAGCGCGGCAAAACTAGGTTTACAACTCGAACCCGATAGCCTTTACTCCAGCATTACACCAACAGCGCGTGAACTTATAAATCTAATTGGAGCAGAATTGTATAATATTACAATTGGAGATATAACGCGCTCACGCGATAAATTTGGAATACAAGCACTAAAACAACTTTGCAAAGCTAAAATTTTAACGCTTAACACGCATGAATTATCATGAACGAATTTGAAATAATCAAAAAATATTTTGCTCCACTCAGTCATGACGGACTAAAAAACGATGCTGCAATTCTCGATATCCCGAATGGACAAAAACTAATAGTCACATCAGACACTCTAAATGCAGGAATACACTTCATAGAAAATGCAGATGCTTCACAAATAGCACACAAAGCTTTACGAACAAATATCTCTGACCTTGCCGCAATGGGCGCTCAACCTTTCGCTTATCAGCTATGTCTTGCCTTTCCTGAAAAACCAACAAAAAAATGGCTGGAATTTTTCACAAAAGCCCTGCAAGAAGACCAAAACGAATTTGGCATTTTTTGTTCCGGAGGAGATACAACCCGCATCAAAGGATCACTTTCAATCTCGATTACAGCACTAGGGCTTGTACCAAAAGGACAAGCTATATCCAGAAACGGAGCAAAAAATAACGATGCAATTATATTAACAGGCTCAGTCGGTGATGCTTACATAGGACTTCAAATACTATCATTTTTATCTCTTCCTTACCTCAAACAACAATCACAAAGAAAAAAAATAAACCTTGATAAAGAAACGGAAAAATATTTCATAGAACAATATTACAAACCGCAACCACGAATTGATTTAATCAAGCCCATACGTAAATATGCACATGCAGCCATAGATATATCAGATGGACTGATAGCCGATCTTAGCCATATATGCATAGAATCTAACTTATCTGCACAAATAAATTTAACGCCATCAATGTTTTCTACACAAGCACAAAAAGTGATTAAAAACAACATGTTAACAGCCGAAGAATTGCTTGTAAGCGGTGATGACTATCAATTACTTTTAGCTATTCCTGAAAACAACGTAAAAGACTTTTTGATACAAGCCCCTAAATGTATTCAAATTGGTCAATTTAAAAAAGGAAAACCGATTGTAACGCTAATGGATAAAAACAACCGCTCCATTAATATAAAACATACCGGCTGGTCGCACTTTTAAAACCATAGCCCTTGTTTTTCCTATTCTTTGCAGTTACAATAATTTGTATTAAAAATCTAATATTTTTAATACAAGTCCTCAAACGCCGGACATGCTTCGGGCTTACGCCCGCCGTGCAGTCGCACGGTACAATTTTGAATAAAATCTATACGATTTTTATTCAAAATCACTATAATCAGAAATAATATAGTATCATCATAACGAAATAAATAAGTGAGAAAAATTATGGTAGAAATTGTCGTTCCTGTCTTGGGTGAATCTGTCAGCGAAGCAACAGTAGCTCAATGGCTGAAAAAAGAAGGTGAAACAGTAAAGACTGATGAACCTATCGTAGAGCTTGAAACAGATAAGGTAACACTCGAAATTCCAGCTCCATCAGATGGAATAATAACCAAAATAATAGTTAACGAAGGCGAAAATGTTGAAATCGGTGCAATACTTGGTGAATTAAGCGAAAATGCCAACACTGATGATATGGCTGACAGTAAAAAAACAACAACATCTCCAGTAAAAACTGAAGCCACTTCCCGTAATACACCAAAAACATCTCCTGATGTGCCTGAAATGATTAACAATAATAATCTTGATAGCCCTCAAATTCCAGCGAGTGAAGAACACCTGAGCAAAGAAAATGTACAAAAATTCATTGCCGATCAAAAAGAAAAACAAAATACTTCCAAAACAATAACAAATACCAAATCTGTGCAAATAACTGCTCCATCAAAAGATCGCAAAATAGATACGCGTGAAGAGCGAATAAAAATGACAAAGCTTCGCAGAATAATTGCCTCAAGATTAAAAGAAGCTCAAAACACCGCAGCAATGCTCACAACATTTAATGAAGTAGATATGAGCGCTGTAATGAATATACGCAAAACCTATCAAGAACAATTTATAAAGAAAAACGGTGTTAAACTAGGATTCATGAGCTTCTTTGTCAAAGCAACAATTCAAGCTCTAAAAGAATTCCCTTCTGTAAATGCAGAAATAGACGGCGAGGATATTATTTATAAAAACTACTATAACATCGGAGTAGCTGTCTCAACTCCACAAGGACTCGTTGTACCGGTAATTCGTGATGCCGACCAAATGAATATGGCAGAAATTGAATCCAGTATTGTTGATCTTGGAACACGCGCACGCGATGGAAAACTTAGCATAGATGAAATAGTAGATGGAACTTTTACTATTACAAATGGCGGAATCTTCGGATCAATGATGTCCACACCAATCCTAAATACCCCACAATCTGGAATTTTGGGCATGCACAATATAGTACAACGCCCAATGGTAATGAAAGATGGATCAATCGAAGCACGCCCTATGATGTATCTAGCGCTAACATATGACCACCGCATTGTTGATGGCCGTGAAGCCGTAAGCACTGTTGTTAGAATTAAGGAAGCATTAGAAGATCCTCAAAGAATAGTAATTGAAGTTTAAGGCGTAATATAAAATTGAATAAAATCTATACGATTCTTATTCAAAATCACGTTAAACTAATGTATCCCCGTTTCATTCATTTAATCCCACTATTAATTCCACTGTGAAAAAAAATGATGCACTGAGCCTCTACCATTCCCTATATCCAGATCATCTGCATATTCAAGAGCTTTTGTAATATATATTTTTGCAGCATTAACAGCTTTTTCTTCAGACATACCCTTTGCTAGATAACTCGCCAACGCAGCAGAAAAAGTACATCCGGTTCCATGATTATTAAGTGTCTCGATACGCTCAGACTTCAGCATCAGACTTTTATCATGCTTAACAAAAACATCATCACTTCGCGCACCTCCTGCGTGCCCGCCCTTAAGTAAAACTGCACGAGAACCTAACGTCAAAAGCAATCTTGCAAACTCTTCCATATCATCTCGAAATACATCATCAATCAACAATTCAGCTTCCGGAATATTAGGTGTAACAATATCAACAAGAGGAAAAAGATAACGCTTCATCTCAGAAATTGTTGCATCACTGACAAGCTTTTCTCCATTGCTAGACACCATCACCGGATCAAGAACAACATGTGCGGGCTTATATGTTTTTATAGCATCTACAATCACAGAAACAACCTCCGGCTCACCTAGCATACCTATTTTCATAGCATCAACACGAATATCTTTAAAAACAGACTCTATTTGCTTCCAAACAAAATCCGGCGAAACCTCGTAAATATCCTGAACTCCCAAAGTATTTTGAGCTGTAAGCGAAGTAATAACGCACATCCCGTAACACCCAAGAGCAGAAAATGTTTTAAGATCAGCTTGAATACCGGCTCCTCCGGACGGATCAGAACCGGCAATACTCAATACATTGGAAATCATGATGCATCACGCAATCTGGATGCTGCAAATATATTTAAGAATTTATAAGCAGCCTGCTCTACATTATCAGCCTCAGAAATACCACGCATCATTGCAACACCATCCGCCCCTGCACTAACAATATCCGCAGCATTTTCAGGCGTAATACCGCCAATAGCAACCACAGGAACAGAAGAACAATCAAGAAGCTCTGCAAAACCGGATAAACCCAAAACAGCCTTATCAGGCTTGGTAAGTGTTGGATGTATAGGCCCTGTCCCAACATAATCAACAATCAAACAATCAAGTACATCAAAATGAGCAGAATCAAAAGCAGTTAAACCAATAATCTTGTCTTCACCTAATATTCGACGAGCCTCTTGCGGACTCATATCATCCTGCCCCAAATGCACACCATCAGCATCCACCTCAAGTGCAACATCAACATAATCATTCACAATAAATGGAACGTGAAACTCAAACAGCATTTGCTTAAGATTATTAGCATGATGAATAACATCGTACTTATCATCACATTTATAACGCAGTTGCAACATACTAACTCCACCACGTACAGCATCATATGCTACATCAATATAATTCCTTCCAGCACAAACAGAAGGATCAAGAATAAAATAAACAGAAGGATCAAAACACGTTCTAAAACTCACAAAACACCTTTGCACCTAAAAATAAACACCAACGCTTAAACTATTAATTTCAAGAAAAAGTCAAAGCTTCATCAACCAGTTTATCCTGCTCAGCCTGATGACGACTCATAAGACCCGTTGCAGGAGCAGAAGCCGCTACACGCCCAACAAATCGAGGACGAGCCACTTTATGATTTATAGAAACAAGCATGCCCTCAATCAATGGCTCAATAAAAGTCCAAGCCCCCTGATTCCTTGGCTCTTCCTGACACCAAATAATATCCGCATTTTCAAACTGCGAAAGCTCTTCAGCAATTTCAGAGGATGGAAACGGATATAACTGCTCCAAACGCAACAAATACACATCGTCAATTTTACGCTCACGCCTAGCGCTCAACAAATCATAATAAACCTTTCCAGAACATAAAACCACACGCTTAATTTTACCGGCAGACACAATATCTTTGTAATCATCATCCCACAAAAAACGATGAAAAGAAGTTCCCTCCGTAAAATCCTCAATAGAAGATATTGCAAGCTTATGACGCAACAAAGATTTCGGAGACATGATTATTAAAGGCTTGCGAAAATCACGTAACATTTGACGACGCAGCACATGAAAATAACTTGCCGGAGTCGTACAGTTACAAACCTGCCAGTTATCATCAGCCGACATCTGCAAAAAGCGTTCAAGGCGCGCTGAAGAATGATCCGGCCCCTGTCCTTCAAAACCATGAGGAAGCAACATAACCAGACCTGACATGCGCAACCACTTACTTTCTCCAGAAGAAATAAACTGATCAATCATCACCTGCGCACCATTGGCAAAATCACCAAATTGCGCTTCCCAAAGAACAAGAGTCTTTGGATCAGCCAATGACATACCATACTCAAAACCAAGCACCGCCATTTCAGACAACGGGCTATTACGAATCTCAAACATAGAATTATCAGAACAAATATGCTGCAAAGGAAAGTATCTCTCTTCATTTTCCTGATCGTACCAAACAGCATGCCTATGAGAAAAAGTACCACGACCAACATCCTGTCCGGAAAAACGCACAGAAAAATTATCTTTAATCAAAGAACCAAAGGCTAGAGCCTCAGCAGTACCCCAGTCAAATCCCTTTCCTGTTTCAAACATTTTAGCCTTAGCATCAAGAATGCGCTTGAGCTTTTTGTTAATAGCAAACCCGTCCGGCACACTTGTGAGAACTTTCCCAATCTCTTGAACTTCCTTTTCTGTAATCGAAGTCTTACCACGTCGCGCACCGGAACCGGCCACTTTCAGCCCGTCCCATGCACCTCCCAGATAATCTGCATCATAAGATTTAAAATTTTCCATAGCTTTAAAAGATGTTTCCAATTCAACATCAAAAGCACTGATCATTTCATCAACGTCTTCCTGAGTAACTACTTTTTCATCAATTAACTGCTTAATATATTTAGACTGGGTAGTTTCCTGTTCTGCAATCTTTTTATACATAAGCGGTTGCGTAAAAGCAGGCTCATCTCCCTCACTATGACCAAAACGTCTATAACAAAACATATCAATCACAACATCACGCCTAAAAGTCTGACGAAACTCTGTTGCAATACGTGCAACATGCACTACAGCCTCAGGATCATC
This sequence comes from Alphaproteobacteria bacterium, assembly GCA_023140215.1. Classification (GTDB taxonomy): domain Bacteria; phylum Pseudomonadota; class Alphaproteobacteria; order Micavibrionales; family Micavibrionaceae; genus JAJRYK01. The sequence continues at coordinate 35,136 of JAGLMC010000036.1, read as the reverse complement.
TCCATTCACATGAAAAATAGGAACAGCAAGCACTTTAGCCACATCAGTAGAATAAGGCCCTGAACGGCCAAATTTCGGCATAGTAGTAAAGCCAATCTGATTATTGATAACAATATGAATCGTACCGCCAACACGATACCCCAACAACTCAGCAATCATCAATGTTTCAGCCACAATTCCCTGTCCGGAAAAAGCAGCATCTCCATGCAGCAAAAGCGGTAATACAGAACCAGATTCCACATCTTTACGTTGCGCCTGTTTTGCATAAACTTTTCCAATAACAATCGGATTCACAAACTCAAGATGAGAAGGATTAGCAGTCAGTGACAAATGAATAGAATTACCATCAAAATCACGATCACTGGAAGTCCCCATATGATACTTAACATCACCTGAACTAAACACATCATCTGGCATAGAAGAATGCCCCTGAAACTCTGCAAAAATAGTTGTAAAAGGTTTACCCATCACATTTGCAAGAACATTCAAACGCCCACGATGAGACATCCCAATAACAATTTCCTCAAGACCAAGCTGTCCACCACGCTTCATAATTTGTTCCATACAAGGAATAAGAGCTTCACCACCATCAACTCCAAAACGCTTTGTTCCAGGATATTTTTTATGCAAGAACTTTTCAAATCCTTCCGCAGCAATAATACGCTGTAAAATAGCTCGCTTACCATTAACAGTAAAACTTGTCTTGTTATGAGGTGCTTCAATACGCTCCTGCACCCATGACTTTTCCTCCGGATTACTCAAATGCAAAAACTCTACACCAATAGAACCACAATAAGTTTCCTTAAGAGCAGCAACAATTTCATTAATACTGGCGTATTCCAATCCCAAAGAACCACCAATATAAATCTTGCGGTCAATATCCTGAGCACTAAATCCAAAATGCACAGGATCAAGCTCTGCATGATATTCCTCATCCCGCAAACCAAGCGGATCAAGATCAGCAATTAAATGCCCACGAGCACGATAAGCTCTAATCAACATCAGAGCTCTAACAGAATCCATTGTTGCGCGCTTAATATCTTCCTGATGCAAAATATTCATAGAACAAAGCGTTTGTTCTGCTGTCATATTTTCAGCATCAACATGATCTTTCCGATCAACCAGCCCTTTATCAAATCCGCGTGACAGCTTACAATTTTCCTCAGGCGTCCAGCTTGCCCCACCAAGTTCTTTTAGCAATTCAACTTCATTATCATTCAACCCACCGAAAAACTCCTGCCAACTAACATCAACCTTGGATGAATCCGAAAAAAACTCACCATAAAGATGCGCAATATATTCCGCATCAGCACCACTGAGAAACGTTAAATTTTCTTCTTGTTTTTTCACTACAATCTTAAATGGTTATTACCATCTCTTCTTTTATAATTATTTGATTTTATTATCTAATATGAAACAAACGACAATGAGTAAACTCACTCCATCTTTCCTTTCAAAACCTCACGCAATTCATAAATTACAGAATCTTCTGATGCGCTAACATTCATTGGATGATTATCATCATCATTAGAAAGACCGGAAAAACCACCAACAATCTTAGATATAAGAATTCCAAACCCACCTTCTTCCTTATCAGCAACATCAAATGCATCAAACTCACCAGAAGCCTGAGCTACAGCCGTGGCAATTTCCATTAACATTGCCTTATAATTTTTCACCTGATCAGATGGTAAATACTCCTCCAAAATCTGCACAACTTTCTCAGCCTCACCCAACACATGAAAAGCTTGTGTCGCCCAAATATCCCAATCATCAGATTGATTCAAAATCTCTACAGCTACCGACTTTATAAAAGGCTTACTATCATGCAAACGAGCTATAGCCTCAATACAACCCTCCAACGCCTTTCCTTCCAAAGCATCATCATCCTCTCCATCAACGTCATCAGCATAACTAACCCACATCCCTATTTTATAAGGCAAGCTTATCAATAATTGCTGTTCTTCTTTTGAAAATAATAATAACTCTGACATAACAACTCCTCTATTTTTCTAAACTAAGAGCATTTGATAAAGCATCAAGAGCACGGCGCTCCTGACGACTAATACTCAAAAACTCCTTCAATGATATATAATGTGTCTTTTTCAGCGCAGATTTAATCTTTGCCACAAAATATGACATATATAAAATAATTCTCTGCACAACACTCATATGCTCATACTCACGAAAAGCACCGGCAACTGCCTCCGCAATCTCAGTCAAACGTACAGCAAATGCACCCAACTCTTTTTTATCATCAACATGATCTGCCAAAATACTAAGAGCAATTTCACAATCATATAAAACAGATTCAGAATCCCCAGACCAATTAGGCCACTCATCTTTTTTAGAAAGCGTATCAGCCATAATATACTGAACAAGTTCCGAGCCGAACACTTCTTCTGCAAAACCATTAATAATAGCAGAAAGAACGGTAAGTTCCTGAGTAGTAGACTCCTGACCTCCCGTCATGTCACTTAAACTAATCCATAGTCCAACGCGATACGGCAAACTAACAATTATTTCCCTTTGCTCATCAGTAAGATCATCCAGCATATTCATAACAAAAACTCCAAATCAATTCACTGTTTATAAAACATACAATAAATTTACCAAAGCCTCAAAGGTGTAAATCCATTATTGCCAGTTTTTTTACATAATCAAAAAGATACTTAAAAAGTAATATTTTAAGCAGCCAGAGCCTTAATAACCGCCTGCCCAAGCCCGGCAGGACTTTCAGAAACGGCAAAACCAGCCGAACGCATAGCCTCCATCTTGGCAGGCGCAGTATCATCTGCACCAGAAATAATTGCTCCCGCATGCCCCATACGCTTACCTGAAGGAGCCGTTACACCAGCAATAAAACCGGCAATCGGCTTTTTATTCTTCAAAGATCTATAAAACTCACAAGCTTCAAGCTCATCCGTTCCACCAATCTCACCAATCATCAAAATAGCTTCAGTTTCAGGATCACCCATAAACATTTCAATACAATCAATAAAACTAGTCCCGTTAACCGGATCACCACCAATACCGATACATGTACTCTGCCCAAGACCAACAGCGCCGGTCTGAGCCACAGCCTCATAAGTAAGTGTTCCGGAACGCGAAATAATCCCAACCTTTCCACGTGTGTGAATATGTCCGGGCATAATACCGATCTTGCACTCATCCGGTGTAATCACACCTGGACAATTAGGTCCAATCAAGCGGGTTTTTGAATTTTTTAAAGTCGCCTTAACCTTAACCATATCAAGCACAGGAATCCCTTCAGTAATACAAATAACCAGCTCAATTTCCGCATCAATAGCTTCCATGATAGCCGCAGCGGCAAACGGAGGAGGCACATAAATCACACTAGCATTACAATCTGTAATCTCTTTAGCCTCAGCCACAGTATCAAAAACAGGCAAACCTAAATGCTCCTGACCTCCCTTCTTGGGTGTAACACCGCCTACCATCTTCGTCCCGTAAGCAATCGCCTGCTCACTATGAAACGTTCCTTGCAAGCCGGTAAAACCCTGACAAATAACCTTTGTATCTTTGTTAACGAGAACAGACATACTTCTACCTTTTCTAATCAATCTCTCTTTTATAATAATTTGTATTAAAAATCTAATATTATAAACGGATTCGTGGTATTTCTGCTGAATATATTCCTACACTTTTTTCCAAAAGTCAAGAGAAATCTTTTTTTAATCATTCAAAGATTTTTATTTCAAATTATATTTTGTGTAAAAAACAAACATAAAACACTATAGAGCTTGTAAAAGTAAGGGTTTTTGAATTATGGTATCTATAAGATTTTATCCTATGGTCTACTACATATATCTTAAAAATTATGTCTATCCGAAACCTGCTTTTTAAAAAACAGAGCTATATCAATGATCCTTTAACTTTAAGGCAAGACGATATTGCGCGTGTTGCTATTACTGAAGACGGAATCATAATTCATGCCAGTTCAGCATTTTATGATCTAACACATAGTTCTCCGAATCAAAAAGCACTTAAACTAAATAAAATTTTAAAATTTATAAAAAATGATCAAAGTCTTGCTCTTTTAAAAAACGGTATTCATAAAGTATGGATAAGTGGCAATAAAGAAGAATTTGATTTCCATTTTAATTGGTTTACAGCCTCGAATAACAGACGTTATCTTATTGGTTCACAGATACTTGATATACAAAAAGTACCGTCAAAAACAGCTATAAAAAAATTTGCTACACAGCTTCAAATGAAAAATGAAGCTAACATTTTAACTTCGCAAATTAATGAGAATGATCTTTATAATTTTCTAAATACATCATCAGATGTAATGATTGTAATAAATAATAACGGAACTATTTTACGTATAAATAATTCATTTTCTACTATTTTCAATGATGTAGAAAATATTCAAAATTTTACTTCACTATTTGTTGAAGATGAAAAACTCTATATTCGCAATACTTTACGAACATTAATATCTAATACTTCAACAACCGAAAAACAAACAGTTAATTTCGATGCAAAAATACAAACAAATAATGCAAATAATCGCTGGATGGAATGGCGGTTAAATAAAAAAGAAGAGCTTATTTATTGCATTGGTCGTGATATCACAGACATTAAGACACATGAAAAAGCACTTATTCGTCAGGAAGAACAGCTCAATGAAGCAGAATCTATTGGTCGTATGGGGCGTTGGCACTGGACTGTAGGTGAAAATACTCTTTCTTGGTCCGATGAAATTTATCGTATTTTTGGCGTAGAACAGGATAGTTTCGAGCCAACTTTGCAAGGTATGAACAATGTTATCAATCGCAGAGATATAGACCGGGTAAATCAAGCTTTTCAACGCGCAATTATTGAACAAAATAATTATGATATGGAATTTAGAATTATACGTCCTGACGGTGAAACGCGCTTTATCCGTTGTGAAGGTCGATGTGCTTTAGATGAAGAAGAAGATGTGATTGCTCTATATGGCATTATGCAAGATATGACACAACGCACTTTATATGAACAAGAGCTTGAAGCTGCTAAAGATGCAGCAGAGCGGGCTTATGCTACAAAAACTCAATTCTTAACCAATATGAGTCATGAATTACGAACGCCGCTTAATGCAATTATAGGTTTTTCTGAAATGATGCAGCGGCAAATTCTAGGGCCTATAGGTACAGAAAAATATCTTGAATACCTTTCCGGTATACATGAAAGTGGCAAACATTTGCTCGATCTTATTGGTGATATACTTGACATGTCTAAAATTGAAGCAGGAAAATATGAGCTTGTTCTTGAAGAAATTAATATCAACAAAATATTAAAACAAGCAGCACATATGATGGAGGGACGGGCACATGAATCAGATGTAACAATTATTACCAAACAACTTCAAAACGAAAATTTATTAATTGTGGCTGATCGTAGGGCTATTTTACAAATTATACTTAATTTATTGTCTAATGCTATTAAATTTACCTTGAAAGGTGGAGAGATAAATATTGAATGCTATGAAAGAGAAGACTATATAATACTTAAAATCATAGATAACGGCATAGGAATTCCAGCCAATAAATTAGCACAAATTACACGTCCGTTTGAGCAGGCATCATCTTCATATGCACGAGAACATGAAGGCTCGGGACTCGGGCTGGCCATTACAAAAGAACTAGCGGAAATACATGGTGGTGCTTTACGTATAGAATCAATAATTGATGAAGGCACAACCGTAACTATACGCTTGCCTATAGATGCTATTAAAGCCACAAAAAAAGAAAAGGAAAAAGCTGAACTTTAATGTTACTTACCTTAATATTGCTTCATATCATCAAATATAGACAAAGCATAATTTTCAGCTTCCATACATCCTTTTAGACCTTGCTTAAAATCTTTATATTTTAATATTATGCCAAGATCATTTAGAATTTTATTATTTTGCACACGTCGATTATCCATATAAAAACTTCTTATAATTGGAGCGAGATTTGCCTGTTCAAAATTAATAAAGGGCGGTGGTTCGCGTTTTAATAAATCACAAGCATATTCTATAACTTCATGGCTTGGAGCATGATAACTATCACATACATTATAAGCTTCACCCGGAAATGGCTTTTCCATAGACGCTAATAATATTTGCACAATATCTTCAACATGAATACGCCCAAAAGCATGTCCGGGTTTATTAATGCGTTGAGCTATTCCAGCTCGCACAGAATCTAATGCGCTTCGCCCCGGACCATAAATACCAGAGAGCCTGAAAATATGAACCGGTAAATTATTGAACTTAAATGCAGACATCCATTGTTTTTCAGCTTTCATACGACGACTGCCACGTTTTGATGTTGGGCGAAGTTCTGATGTTTCAAAAACATCACCACCTTCACGATCTCCATAAACGCTTGTTGTTGAAAGATAACCAACCCACTCAAGAGAAGGGATTTTTGCTATATCATTTGCATGAACTAAAAAAGTTGGATCACCGTTATCATCGGGAGGTGTGGAAATTAAAAGATGTGTTGTACCATTGAGAATAAAAAGAGGATCAGTAAGAGGACGTTCGTAATCAAACATATACGCATCTATGCCACGTTCGCGTAAAGTTCTAATTTTCTTATGATCACGGGATGTTCCGGCGATTCTCCAGCCACCCTTTTGCTGTAATTCATGCCCGAGATAATCACAGGAATAGCCGTAACCAAAACAAAATAGCTTTTTATCCTGTATCATTATTAAAGTTCATTGCCCTTTTAATTATTATTTATGTTTAATGTCAAAAAATAAAGCCAAACGACTATAATTTAAAAATCAATTTTTTCATAATGTTTTGATGGATTAAAATCAGGAATTCGATCTTTCAAAAGAGGTTGAAAACTTTTTCTTGATTTAATTTTAGCATACCATTCACGCGCAGCCTCATGTTCTTCCCACGGTACATCCCCTATATAATCAACCGCAGATAAATGAGCTGCCGCAGCTACATCTGCTAACGAAAATTCATCACCAGCCAACCACGTTCTTTTTTCAGTTAAAAATCCTATATAATCAAGATGATAATGAATATTTGCATGTCCGGCGCGAATCGAAGGACCATGAGGTTCTCCAAGCTGAAGATAATGATTCATTAACTTTTCAGTTACAAGATTTTCAGTAACTTCACGATTAAATTTTACATCAAACCAACTTACAAGACGGCGTGTTTCTGCTCGTTGTACAGTATTTTCTCCAAGTAAATTAATATCTCTGTATTCTTCTTCAAGATATTCACAAATTACCTGAGAATTCGCAAGCGTAGTTCCATCTTTTTCAATCAATACAGGAACATCTCCAGCAGGATTTAAAGCCAAAAACTCAGTCCGTCTTTCCCATATTTTTTCAATTTGTAATTCAAATTCTAAATTTTTTTCCGCAAGAACAATACGTACCTTTCGTGAGAAAGGATGAAGCCAAAGATGAAACAATGTTCTCATAAGCTAAATCTGTTTAAGATATAAATGTCTAAAAACAGCCCCTAAATTATTATTATCAGAAAAACCTAGCCTGTTTTTCACTTAAGTGCAAATGCTCAATGAATTACAAAAAAGAAAGTGATTAACAGGATAGACCGAAAGAGTGTTTTATAGTAGTTTTCATTTACTTTTTAGCATAATTTCTACTTTTCTGAGATAGTTAAATGTATTCATTATCGTTTGTGTTTAATATATAAACGAGGCTGAATAACTATTCTTTATCGTGTTTCAATCCTAATCTAAAAGAAATTTTAAAAAAGCCATGCTATTTTATCATATTATTATTTTAGCACTTATTCAGGGCATTACAGAATTCCTGCCTATCAGTTCAAGCGGACATTTAGTACTATTTCATGAATTTATAACTACAAATAATGATATTTACCGAAATGAAAATTTCATGATGGATGTTGCTGTTCATGTTGGAACACTTTTTTCTGTTTTATTATATTTCCGTAATGATGTTTACAATATGTTTTGTGGTTTAAATAATATAATAACCGGAAATAAGAATAATGCGGATGTACGTTTGATTCTGTACGTGTTTATAAGCTCATTACCTGTTGTTATCGCAGGGTTTGTTTTTTATAAATTTGCCCCTGTATGGCTTCGTTCTATTGAGGTTATTGCATGGACAACATTAATTTTTGGAATTATTTTGTGGTGGGTTGATAAAATAAAACCGGTAGAACGTACAATTAAGACTTTGAATGTTTGGGATGCCTTATGGATTGGATGCGCACAAATACTGGCTTTAATTCCTGGTGTTAGTCGTTCCGGAATCACTATGACGGCTGCACGATGGTTTGGATTTACCCGTACTGAATCTGCACGCTATTCCTTGCTTTTAGCTATTATATCCATTAGTGGAGCTGGAGTTCTTAACGGTATAGATCTTCTAAAAATTAATGATTCTGCTCTAACATTTGATGTTTTTATCGCTGCTTTTTTAGCTTTTATTTCAGGATTTATAGCTATAAGCATTATGATGCGCTGGCTTGAAAGAGCGAGCTTTGCTCTTTTTGCTGCTTATCGGGTTATTCTTGGTCTTGGTTTGTTGGGAATAATTTATTCTGGTGTGATTTTGTAACATAAAAATAATATTTTTGTATCACCGTACGTGCGTGTACTCAGAATTTCATACGGCATAAAGATAGAATCTTTAAATTCATTTTCAACTTCCGCAATAATAAAAGCATCTTTTTCCAGCCACTTTTGATTATATAACGCATTAAGACTGGAAATAAGAAGGTCTTTTTTATATGGAGGATCTAAAAAGACAAGATTTGCAGGAAAAATATTATCAGGACGCAACTCAAGTTTTGTAATATCTTTAAGAATAAACTCCGAATTCTTTACATTTAAAGTTTGTGCATTCTTTACAGCTAGATTAAGAGATGCACGGTTTTTATCTATAAATGTACAATGTTTTGCTCCTCGAGATAGAGCTTCCAAACCTAATGCTCCTGTTCCACAAAAACAATCAAGCACATACATATCTTCAATAACTTCACGGGATTGAAGGGCGTTAAAAATTGCCCCGCGCACTTTATCCGATGTTGGTCTAATATCCTTTCCTTTTTGCATAAGGAGTTTACGCCCACCAAATTTTCCAGCTATAATTCTCATTAATTTTCTTTAAAATATCCTTTAATCTGTTCTTTCATTACCTGATTTTTTATTTCTTGAATATTGCCTTTCTCTAATTTTCCAAGATCAAACGACCCGTAAGATATTCTAATAAGTCTGTTAACTTTAAGTTTTAAAGCTTCCATAACTCGCCTAATTTCACGATTTTTTCCTTCTCGTAAAACAATTGTAAGCCATGAATTTGTACCTTGCACGTTATCCAAACTAGCATCAATTGATCTATAATTTACACCATCAACTGTAATTCCTCTTTTTAAATTGGTAAGTTTTTCTTCATTAACTTTTCCATGTACGCGTACACGATAACGTCGCTTCCATCCAGTTGATGGTAATTCTAAATAACGTGATAATCCTCCATCATTTGTTAATAATAAAAGTCCCTCAGTATTTAGATCAAGTCGCCCTACACTTATCAAGCGTGGTAATTCTGATGGCAAACGATCAAATACTGTTGGTCTTCCACGTTCATCTTTATGTGATGTTACAAGACCTGCCGGTTTATGATAAATAAAAAGCCTTGTTGCTGATGCGCTAGGTAATGGCTTTCCATTAACCTCTATATTATCCTCATTTGTAACTATACAGGCCGGTGTTTTAAGGATGTTTCCATTTATCTTTACACGTCCTTGTTCGATCCACGTTTCCGCTTGTCGTCTGGAACATAGCCCTGCACGCGCAATTTTCTTGGCAATTCTCTCGCCTTTATGCTTTTCTTCATTCATGGATAATGACCTTACATATATGAAGCTGGCTTTGAAAGAGGCAAAAAAAGCATTTAAACATGATGAAGTTCCTATTGGTGCTATAATTGCACATAGTAAAACCGGAGAAATAGTTGCACATGCTGGAAATCGTACAATTGAACTGTCCGATCCTACAGCACATGCTGAGATTGTTGCTATTCGTGCCTTATGTGAAAAATTAAAATCTCAGCGCCTTATGGATTATGACCTTTATGTCACCTTAGAGCCTTGTGCTATGTGCGCTGCGGCTATTAGTTTTGCTCGTATAAATCGGCTTATTATTGGCGCTGAAGATGCTAAAGGAGGCGGTGTTTTTTATGGAGCTAAATTTTATGAACAGCCTACATGTCACCATAAACCTAAGGTAACTAACGGGATTCTTGCAGATGAATGCGGTCAAATTCTCAAAGATTTCTTTAAAAACAAAAGATGAATCTAAGAAGTTCTACTTTTTGTAAGTGCTTGCCAACCAATATCTCGACGACAAAATCCATCCGGCCAGTCAATTATATCAATCGCGCGATATACTTTATTTTTGGCTTCTAATAAATTTTCCCCCTTAGCCGTTACACCTAAAACACGTCCGCCAATGTTTACTAACTGACCGGATTCATTTTTGGCTGTTCCTGCATGAAATATAACTAAATCTTGAATATCTGCTGTTCTTTCCAGTCCATTAATTAATGTATTTTTCTTATATGATTCAGGATATCCTTTTGCTGCCATCACAACACACATTGCCGGATCATCGCTCCATTTAACTAAATCTCTGATTTCGTCAAGTCTTCCTTGCGCTGTTGCATATAAAATTTCCAGCATGTCTGATTGTAAACGCATCATTAACGGTTGACACTCAGGATCACCAAAGCGCGCATTGTATTCTATAAGTTTTGGCTCACCATCAACAAGAATCAATCCGGCATATAAAACACCTGTAAACGGACATCCTTCTTTCTGCATAGCAGAAACAGTTGGCTCAATAATTCGAGTAAGAATTTTTTTCTCAAGCTCAGGAGTCATCATATATGCCGGACTATATGCTCCCATACCGCCTGTATTTAAACCTGTATCTCCTTCACCAACACGCTTGTGATCTTGAGCTGACATAAATGGTAAAATAGTTTTACCATCCGTTAATGCAAAATAGCTAAGCTCAGCACCTTCCATAAATTCTTCAACTATAATTTCCGCACCTGCCTTACCAAATGAATTACCAGATAACATATCCTCTGCCGCAACTATTGCTGAATTGATATCTTCTGCGATAATAACGCCTTTACCGGCTGCTAGCCCATCGGCTTTTATAACAATTGGTACATTTTGTTTTTCAATAAACGCTTTAGCTTGTTTAATATCAGTAAATCGCCCGTAAGCAGCCGTTGGAATATTATATTTTTTACATAAATCTTTAGTGAAGCCTTTAGAACCTTCAAGCCTTGCAGCTAATTTTGAAGGGCCAAATACATCAATTCCAGCTTCTTGTAATTTATCAGCCAACCCTAAAACCAAAGGAACTTCCGGCCCTATAACGACTAAATCAATAACTTTGTCCTTAGCAAATTTTACAATGTTTTCAATATCTTCTACTTCAATATCGACCAATTCACTACAGCTTTCAATACCCACATTACCCGGTGCGCAATATAAAGAGCTGCAATGTTTTGATTCTGAAATTGCTAAGGCTAATGCGTGTTCCCGACCACCAGAGCCTATTAGTAAAACCTTCATTTTTTGCTCTCCTTTATTCAAAGTTACTATTACGACTTTAAAAATTATCTCATAAATTTTTAATAGGTTGTTATTTACATCTGAACAATCATATCATCTTTTTATGTCAGAGTCAGAGTCTTCAAAATCAAATATCCCTGAGTTTTCTGTTAGTGAACTTGCCTTTTCTCTTAAAAAAACACTTGAGGAAAATTATGAGCGTGTGCGTGTACGCGGGGAACTTAGCCGTGTATCAATTGCTAGTTCCGGCCACATGTATTCCAGTCTTAAAGATGAAAATGCTGTTATTGATGCTGTATGCTGGAAGGGTGTTCTATCAAAATTAAATATTCGCCCAGAAGAAGGTCTGGAAGTTATTTGTATAGGACGTATTTCAACTTATCCACAACGTTCAAATTATCAGCTTATTATTGAATCTATAGAGCTTGCCGGTGAAGGTGCTCTTTTAAAAATGCTGGAAGAGCGCAAAAAAAAGCTTGCTGCCGAAGGATTATTTGATCTTAAATGCAAGAAAGATATTCCTTTTTTACCTCAAACCATTGGCGTTGTTACTTCTCCGACTGGAGCTGTTATTCGTGATATTCTTCATCGTTTGCAAGATCGTTTTCCCAGACATGTACTCGTTTGGCCTGTTCTTGTGCAGGGAGAAAGTGCAGCAGAACAAATTGCTGCGGCTATTAATGGTTTTCAGACACTTCACAATCATAATCAACCAAAACCAGATCTCCTTATTATTGCTCGTGGTGGCGGTTCTCTTGAAGATCTTATGCCGTTTAATGAAGAAATTGTCATTCGAGCCGTTGCAAATTCTATAATTCCTATTATTTCCGCTATCGGTCACGAGACGGATACAACACTCATTGATTATGCTGCTGATTTACGCGCACCTACACCAACAGGCGCAGCAGAAATGGCCGTTCCTATGCGTTCGAATCTTATCGCGCAAATTCTTGATGATGAAACTCGTTTACTGAGTGGAATGAATCGTATGCTCCTAGAAACAAAATATAAGCTTGAAGCTCAAAGCGGTAAACTTATAGATCCTTTAAAATTACTAGAAATTCATGTGCAAAAACTTGACCATCTTGGCGATAAAATTACAGGGGTTTTTAAGCATTATATTTCTAGGAAACAAAAAAATATAATTGAAGTCGGAGCACGTTTGCATACACCGCGAGATCAATTACTTGATGCACAAAAAACTTTGGCACGTTGGGCAGAACAACTCTCAAATTTAACTATAAAGATTACAAAAGATCGTAAACAAAAACTCTCTCATATTGGAAATATGCTGGAAGCTTATTCTTTTGAGAATATTTTAAAACGTGGTTTTACTGTTATACAATCTAGTGATAACACGCTAATTACTGAAGCTGGACAAGCTGTTTCCGGTAGTCATATAAAAATTCGTTTTAAGCATAATCAATATGTTGATGCTGTTTTTGGTAAAAAAGCTTCTTCTTTAAATTTAAAAAAACCAAAAAAAATTAAAATTAAAAAGAATAAAACAGATGATAATCAAATTAGTTTATTTTGACATAGCCAAATAATTATAGATTTATGATTGCCCTATACCGTTATCACGAAACTCATCAATTAAATGATCGGCTAGTTTATTAAGTTGTCGAGCACGCGATAAAACATTTTCAACAAGCTTTATAGCTTCTTCAGGTGACATATCCGGCTCTAAAGTTTCATATTCCGGTTTACTTTTAATTCGCGCATAAAAGTGAATTACATTACTTGAAAGTTCTAAACCTAATACATCCAGCTTATCTGTATTGCGTTCAAAAACAGAACGTTCAAGAGCAGGTTGTTTTTGTATTATATCTCCAGATTTTTTAAATTTTTGTTCTCTGTTAGAATCTTTTAATGCTTTTAGCATTTCCTCATAAACAACCAGAAACGCTTCTATTTTAGATTTATTTACTTTAAGTTCAGAATCAAGCATTACAGCAACAATTTCGCGCTCTTTATCGCGTAGTTCGCGCTCCTTGCCCATCATTCTAATATTATCATTTTGTGCATCTATAACTTTTTGAAATCCGCGCATAATAATAATGCTGAGTAATATAAATGCTGCAATAATACAAAGAAATAATATGAAGCCAAATACTAACATTAAAGTGCTGTTGGTATTTGAATTATTTCCTTCTTTTGATTCTTCTGCCCAAACGCCAACTCCACGATTCTGCGCTTCCATTTCAGCATGTATATACACTTCTTCAAAAACAGTGCCATAAATAACACTACGATCTACAGAAACATAACCCTGTTGAATCATAAATAATCCAAGATCTATATCTTTTGTATTTACGCATTGTGCATATATAGTTGTAGCCGTTTTCTTTTTAAGTTCACATTGAATCTTTTTTCCAGAAAGAATATTTTCCAGAGTTGTACGTACTTTTAAATTAAATGAAGCTGATTGCCCTTCTACAGCTTGAATTCCCCATAATGTAATTTGTGTTTGTTCTGCTATTAGCGTTATTGCATCTGCAGCATGTACTTTAATTTCAAATATTTGAGGCTGTATATTTTTATTAGTAATCTTTTGTGCTTGAGATTGAAGCGGTATTAAAATACATAGCAAAACAACAGCTAATGTTACTATAACTTTTTTGCTGTAAAGCAATGTTTTTGTAGTATTAAAAAAAATATTTTTCATGTTAATCATAGTTTAGCATTAAATTTTTCTGAATCTATATTTTAATATTTAATAAAAACACATTATAGTTATTACTGTTTTAAACTGTATACATATTGCTTGCTATTTATACATTATTATCAGATAGTTAACTTTGTTTAGTGACGGTCTGTATCCTTGATAAATATTTTTGAAGAACGCTGTTTTTTATCGACAGTAATAACTTCCGTATCTCCTTTATATATAAAACCACATTTAAGTAAAATATGTTCAGATGCTTCATTATTTTGAGCTATTGTTGCATAAAATTCTTTTAAATTAAGGTTTGTTTGACCAAAGTTAATTCCACCTTGAAGCATTTCTGTGGCAAATCCTTTGTTTTGTTGATTTTGTGATACCCAATATCCAATTTCTGCTCGGTGTTTATTTTCTTGATCAATATGGATACCAAAGCAACCAACAGGCTTATCTTTCTTTTTTGCAATAAAAAAATATTCCGTTTTATTATTAATGCCAATTTTAGCTTTATTGCACCAGAGAATAGCTTGATCTTGTGTCATTGGCCATGTAAAGAAACGGATAATATTTGCCGTATGCTCATTATTTAATGTTTCAAATACATGTTCTTTGTCATTCTCTGTTATGATAGAAAGGGTTAAGCGTTTTGTTTGGAACATTGTTATTTCTTTTTATCTAATTTTAACGCAATAAAACGAACTTCGTCTCTATGATTTATTAATAATAAAACAGTATTATGATCATTATTTTGTGCGTTTTCAATAATCTCAAGAGCTTCTTCAGGCTTTGTTATAGCCTGTTGGTTAATCTCGATAATAACATCACCTTCCATCAATCCTTTCTTTGCAGCTTCCGAAAGATGAGCAACATCATCAATAACAAGTCCATCAACGCTTTGATCAATATCATATTGCTTACGTAAAGACATTGTCATTTTCTTAACAGTCATTCCAACCATTTCAATTTTAACGCCTGTATCTATATTTTTTATTTTACCGGCTAGCAATCCACTTTCTTCAGCTTTTTCCAGCTCTCCAATACTAACCTTAATTTTCTTTTCCTTACCATTGCGCCAGAGTAACACTTCAACCTTTGACTCAATTGGTGTTTCAGCAACAAGCCTTGGCAAACTGCGCATTTTATTAACCTCTTCACCATTAAATTTTATAATAATGTCACCAGCTTTAATGCCGGCTTTTTTAGCAGGACCATCTTTTGTTACACTAGCAACCAAAGCACCTTGAGCTTTTTTTAAACCAAGGCTTTCAGCTATTTCTTCTGTAACACTTTGTATACGCACACCAAGCCATCCTCTGCGCGTATGGCCAAATTCAATAATTTGCTTAATAACTGGAGAAGCCAAATTAGAAGGAATAGCAAAACCAATGCCGACAGATCCCCCCGATGGACTAAAGATAGCGGTATTAATACCGATTACTTCTCCATTCAAATTAAACATTGGCCCGCCGGAATTTCCACGGTTAATAGATGCATCAGTCTGGAGATAATCATCATACGGCCCCGAATTAATATTGCGTTTACGAGCAGAAATAATGCCTGCTGTTACTGTTCCACCTAATCCAAATGGATTGCCGATAGCAACAATCCAGTCACCAACACGCAAAACATCACTATCACCAAAAGTCACAGCAGTAAGTTTTTTATCAGTCTTAACTTTAAGAACAGCAATATCTGTTTTTTCATCACGCCCTATAACTTCTGCTTCAATAGTATCATCATCATGAAAAGTTACGCGCACTTCATCAGCGTCTCTTACAACATGATTGTTTGTTATTATATAGCCTTTTTCAGCATTAATAATAAAACCTGAACCAAGAGAAGCTTGTGGAATAGCCGGCAGATTGCCTCCACGACGCTCCATAAATTGTTCAAAGAAATCTTCAAATGGAGAACCTTCCGGAAAATCAGGAATTTCTGAAAAATCTTCCAGTAATTCAATTTTTTGTGTTGATGAAATATTGACTACAGACGGTAATAGCCTTTCAGCAAGATCTGCAAAGCTTGATGTTATAGCTTTCGCATGCGCATCATATGTAAGCATGATAGGTAAAAAAGCCAAAGAAAAAGCTAGAAAAGTAGCAATCAATATAACACGCATACTCTTATGTCCTTTTTTATAATTTTATATAGATGATCTATGGATATAAACTAAGCTTAATGTTTTGAACGGTCAATGGGGATATAATAAGCAAACAGCTAAACAACCACATTTCTATAAATATTGAATAAACCAGATAAAGGTAGCCCCTGCCAAAGCCATAAAAAAGCCGAATGTTCGTAATTGATCTGGTGTCATTTCAAGCGCCATTCTAATCATTCGCTGCATAGCTTCAGGGAATATAGCATAAATTAACCCTTCTATAACAAAGACAAGGGCAAATGCTGTTAAAATATAGCTGGAAAAGCTATCCATTTTCTTATTATCCTAAATATAAAATCAAATAATTACATTTAATCTTTAAAATAACGGAAAAATTTACTATCAGGTGAAAGAATCAAACGCGTTTCATGATTAGCCAATGCATTTTTATAAGCTTCCATTGAGCGAATAAAAGAATAGAATTCTTTGTCTTTGTTAAAAGCTTTAGCATAAATCTTTATGGATTCTTCATCGCCCTTACCTCTTCTAATTTCAGAATCACGTTGTGCTTCAGCTATAATAATAGTACGTTCTTTTTCTGCTTTGGAGCGTATTTCCAAGGCTTGTTGCTCTCCATTAGCTCTTGTTTTTGTGGCTCGTTCTTTTAACTCTGAAATCATACGGCGCACTGTTGATGTACGCAAATCAGCCGTAAGATCTGCCCTAACAATACGAACATCTATAATCTTAATACCCAACTTATCTTTAATGATTGCATTATTTACACGACCACGAATTTCAATCATCACTGAATCTCGTTCTTTAGATAAAAGTTCCTTTAATGTTGTTTGGCCTAAAACAGCTCTAGTGGCATCATTCAGAATTGTGCTCAGTCGTAAATTTGCACCACCTATCGTTCTTAATGTTTTCATGAATTGCAGTGGATCTATAATTTTATATCGTGCAAAAGTATCAACGATAATAGGTTCACCGCTAATATCTTCAATTACCGTTGTTGCTTGTTCTTGATCTGTTTTTGATTGTGATTTTTTATTAATTTCATCGTTTTTTTGTTTATCTATAAACGAACTGGAAATTACAACTTGTTCCGGCTTAGGATCAACCGATAGTATGCGACTATCAAAAAAACGTACTTCCTGCATAATCGGAATTTTTATATGAATACCTGGTTTGCGTAACTCTCCTTTAGGCTGACCAAGTTGCAAAACAATAGCTTGTTCACGTTGATCAACAATAAAAAAAGCTTGCGATACAGCAATCAAGCCAACAGCTAAAATACCAAGGAGTGCAACAAGTGGTTTGTTCATGTTCTTTATTCCTGATCCTTATTTTTTCTTTAATCCATCGAGCGGTAAGTACGGCACAACACCAGATCCAACTTCATTATCTATGATTATTTTTTCAGCATTGCGAAGGACACCTTCCATGGTTTCAATATAGATTCGTTCTTTCGTAACATCCTTGCCATTTAAATATGCAGTATATATAGATTCAAAACGTTTAGCATCACCATTTGAGCGCGCAACTATAGCTTGCTTATAAGCTTCAGCTTGTTGCAACATTTGAATAGCCTTACCACGTGCTTTTGGCAATATATCTTCACGATAAGCTCCAGCGCGATTTTGTACGTCTTCAGCATCTTGTTTAGCTGATTGCACATCCTGAAATGCATCTTGTACATCAGGATGAACCTCTGCTTGTTGTATCAATACTTGTGTAATATTAACACCGGATTTATATTCATCCAGATTTTTTTGAATAATCCGTTTAGTTTTATCTGCTACTTCTTGACGCTTATTGGTGATAATTGGAAACATATTAGTTTGTCCAACAATTTCACGAATTGCACTTTCAGCAACTTTTTTAATAGTATTTTCCTGATCACGAATTTCAAACAAAAAATCTTCCGAAGATTTAATATTCCATTGAATCTCAATATCCAGATCTATAATATTTCTATCAGATGTAAGCATCAGACTTTCTTCCGGAACATCTCGCATTCCAATAACCCCACTACGAGAATAAGCTTCAGAAAAGCCAATATTCATCTTTCTAATTTCTTCAACATTAAGAATAGAAACTTCTTCAATTGGAGATGGTAAATGATAGCCAAGCCCGGGATCTGTTTGTGTTTTCGACCATGCGCCAAAGCGTTGAATAACAGCATGCTCACCTGGGTTAACTATATAAAATCCACTAGCTAGCCATAAAGCCACTATTGCCAAAACACCAAGCGCGATTACTTTACCTCCACGTAAATCACTTGGTATTACTTGCTTGAAATTATTTTGCGCATTACGAAGTATTTCATCCATATCAGGAGGTTCTTGACCTCCTCCAGAAGCACCACCGCCCCATGCGCTTTTCCCGCGATCATTACTGCTTTGTTTGCCACCCCACGGGTTTTTACCTTTATCATGCCGACTCATGTGCTTTTTCACTTCTACAGATTGTGTTTGTATGTTTTATGAACATATCTTTTTTGTATCGAAAATCAAGAGGCAAATTAAATTTGAATTATAAAATGAAAGAACTTACAAAAAAAATTATCTTAAAAGCTTTACGCGAAATCATAGACCCTGTGACAAAACAAAATATTGTTGATCTTGAGATGGTTAAAAAACTTCAACTTAATAAAGCCGGTGAAGTTGTTTTTGCTATCGAAGTTGATCCGAATCGAGGTACTCAACTTGAATCATTACGTCAAAAAGCAGAAAATATAGTTGCTGCTTTACCTGGAGTTACAAAAACTTCAGTTATTTTAACATCTCAAAAATCATCAACACATTCGGCACGTAAAATGCAATCTAATCCTCATAATACCGTTAAACTCCCTGTCTTAGATTTACCTATACGCCATATTATAGCTATAGCTTCCGGTAAAGGTGGTGTTGGGAAATCAACGATAGCTGCTAATTTGTCTGTATGTTTGGCCAATAATAGCCAAAAGAGCAATTTAAAAATTGGGCTTTTAGATGCTGATATTTATGGTCCTAGTCAACCTCTTATGATGGGTTTACAAGGACAAAAACCAGAGAGCAATAATGAAAAAATTGAGCCTTTAAATGCACACGGCATTAAAGTTATGTCAATCGGCTTTATGATTGAAACACAAGCCCCTTTGATTTGGCGTGGCCCGATGGTGCAAAGTGCAATTTATCAGCTTCTCAGAGATGTAAATTGGGGCACACAAGAAAATCCTTTGGATATTTTGATTGTTGATATGCCTCCTGGAACTGGTGATGCTCAGTTAACTATGGCACAAAAAGTTCCTATGAGTGGAGCTGTAATTGTATCTACACCTCAAGATATAGCGCTTTTAGATGCACGTAAGGGCATAGAAATGTTTAGAAAAACAAATGTTCCTATTTTGGGTATTATCGAAAATATGAGTATGTATATTTGTAAGAATTGCGGACATGAAGAGCATATCTTTGGTCATGGTGGCGCACGAAAAGAAGCTGAAAAGCTTAATGTTCCTTTTTTAGGTGAAATTCCCTTAAGTTTAGATATTCGTGAAAAATCTGATCATGGAGAAATGGCAGATGGAATTTTCAATGATATAGCAGAAAAAATTATCTCCAACCTTACATGAAAAACAAGCTATCCTAAATAATTCTACTTATCTACGACAGCCCCTATATTTTTGATACTTTGCAAAGCAAGATCGAGGGCAACTAGTCGGATATGCGTGAAAACGTGATGAAGTTGTTAAATACTTTCCGAAAAGATTTTGATAGTGTTCCAGGGGAAGTTTTTTATAAGGGGAATAGATGACTATTAATAAAGAAACCACTGACTTCATAAATGATCTTTACACCACAAAGTCTGCGTAGTTTTGTGCAGAACGCCGATTACGAAAAAAGCAATTATTATCTCACATAACTATTTCCGTTTTATCTGCATATATAATCTGTATAGGTGCTGTCCCTTTTTACAATTTGCCAATCGAGATTAACCCATCATATTTGCAGTTTACAACATTCGCATTGTCGATTTTCCTGCTTGTTATTTCATTGTAATCCATCCCAGAAAATCGTGGGACTGAACACTTAGTTGGTTTTTTTACTATAATTGTTAAAATTGTCGAAAGAATTTCCATACTTCAACAGCGGTTGTTATATCACGATTTTGATAGCCAAGAAGTTTTACTGGTGTCCAACCTTTAGGATTAGGGCGGTTATGACCGCCATTTACAACCTCATAAAGAACAACTTGTGCATTATCCTGACAAGCATATATATGTTTTCTAATTGATGATTTATCTCTTTTAATACGATCTTTAATAAGGATTGTTTCTGATTTAGAATTGCATTTATTATTTTCAATCCAAAATTTAATTGTTTCATATGTTGAGATAACCTCACCAATACTTTTTTTTCCAATCTTTACAAAACCGCCTTCCCACGGAATAATAGGGTCAGCCGTACCATTTATTAATAACATAGGCACAGAGTGCTTAGGACTACATTTTTTATGAATATTTAAAGGCATATTAGCAATATTACTAGCCGCTGCTGTAATTTTATGAGAAAGCTCACAGGCTAATCTTTGTGTCATCATTCCACCGTTAGACGTACCTTCTATAAAAATTCTTGATGGATCGGCATTATATTTTTCAATAAAATAATCTATAACTTTAGAAATAAAGCCGACATCATCAATATTCTCATTACCCTCACGAAGATTATAAGTAATCCCGCGTCCATCATTCCACTGAGATTCAATACCATTAGGATGAACAATAATAAATCCTGCCCTATCTGCTAAATCTCTATAACCGGCCTGCGCGCCATATTCATCACCATCAGCTTTGCCACCGCCATGAAGAGAAATTATAAGAGGTTGTTTCTGATTTTGATGTTTTTTAGGAACATAATAATAAAAGCTACGTTCTACATTATCGTGCATAAAAGAACTTTTAGAAAATTCATTCTGTGCAAAAGACTTAGTTTTTTTAGCACATGCGTTATTATAAAATCCTATGAATAATAAACACATTAATAAAATAATAGCTCTTTTCATAAATATAGTCCCTTATAAAATTATTACACATATAGCTCACACTGTAACTTATACATCATATGTGAGAAAAACCCTTCGAATTTTGTGAAAATTTTGATGTAAGAGGATATGGAAGTTATTATGTTTGCAAAATATGGACAAATGAATCAAAACGTTTTAGCATTAATCTGTTCCTTTATACCGTGGAATTAAACAGTTAGGGAATGCTTATGAGCAAATCTGCTGAAGAAGAACAATCTAATCAAGCGCCTTATAATTACTGTGCTTTGCCTCTGGCTGTTTATGCGTGTAGGCCGGATCGTTCTTATGGTCGTGTGTTTGAAGAACCGGAGAGTCGTTACCGTACTCCATTTCAGCGTGATCGTGATAGAATCATTCATGCGAGTGCTTTTCGTCGTTTAAAATATAAAACTCAAGTATTTGTATATCATGAAGGAGATCATTACAGAACGCGTTTGACTCATACTTTGGAGGTTGCACAGATTGCGCGTACTTTGGCGCGATTTTTGATGATTAATGAGGATTTAGCAGAAGCTATTGCTTTGGCGCATGATTTGGGGCATACGCCTTTCGCGCATACCGGTGAGGTTTATCTCCAAAATTGTATGGAGCATTTTGGCGGGTTTGATCATAACGATCAGTCTTTGCGTGTTTTAACTACTTTGGAGCGTACATATCCGCGTTGGAATGGGCTTAATTTGAGTTGGGAAACTCTTGAGGGTGTGCTTAAGCATAATGGGCCTGTTAATGGGGAGCTTCAAATTGCAGCTCGTGAAATTCAGGAAAAAATTGATTTACGCATAGACACGTACGCTTCAATGGAGGCTCAGGTCGCGGCTATTTCTGATGATATTGCTTATAATAATCATGATGTAGAGGATGGATTGCGTGCTGGATTGTTTAAATTGGAGGAGTTGGAGGAGTTGACGTTATTGAGAGATGTGTTGGATGATGTGCGTGAAAATTATAAAAATCTTTCGGAGCGACATCTTGTTTGTGAGATGGTGCGTGAGATGATTGGAGTTATGGTTAATGATGTTTACACCGAATCACAGAAGAATTTAAAAGAAGTAAATCCACAAAGTCCGGAAGATGTGCGTATTGCAGGTAGGCAGATTGTTGCTTTTTCTAGTGATATGAAGAAAAAAGTAGATGAATTGCGCGAATTTTTATTTAATCGTATGTATCGTCATTATACAATTGAGAGGATACGGCTCAAGGTTGAACGCATAGTTACAGACTTATTCACAGCTTTTACGAAAAATTATAGATTGCTTCCGGAAGATTGGCAACATCAGATTGAAGAGGCCGGAGGGGTTGCGGATGATACTGTTCGTGCGCGAATCGTGGCAGATTATATTGCCGGTATGACGGATCGTTATGCTATTCGTGAGCATGAAAAGCTCTTTGATTTGTATTGGGATATTCGATAAGTGTCTTGCAATTATGTTAGGACTTGCATTACGATCTGATTTATGAATCAGAGTAACTATCAGCAGTATGGATATAACCGTTACGATCGGCAGTCGTCAGTTGGTGGCGTGCAGAACGCAGGTTTGATCGAGAGGGTTTTGGGGCCACGAATTTCCATGAAATTGAAAAATCCATTGTTTGCGACAGCTTCGTTGCTTTTTGTTGGTTCTGTATTTGCGTCTATTATTGTTTTGAGTTATCCAGACGATTCTAAGCCTAAGAGTGATGTTCCGTTGATAAGAGCTGAAAAGACAGCGCTCAAAGAGGTGGCGGAAAATCAGGGGAATATAGATATTCCTTTTCGTGATAGCACTGTTTTTTCTACTGTTCGCAATGGTATGCTTGACGAAAGTGCTCCTATCGAAAATTTATTGGATCAGAAAAAGCAAGTTGATAGATTTGCATCTTTTGAAAAAAATGCCGAGTCTATTTTGGACTCGGATATTGTGAAAGATGTTAGTAAAACTGATAATGAAAACAGTGTGATACAAGATAATTCGGAACATGTTGTTAATGTTGCTTCTGTAGATCCTGTAATAATTAAAAAGGTAGAAAAAACTTCCGGTAAGAAAATAGCTGATGCGTATGTTGGGCAGCAACAGCGACCTCAAAAGCTACATGCACCTGCATCATCACCTGAAACATTAGCGTTTGTCCGTTCTGTTCTTGAAAAAAAAGATAGCAAGAATGTGAATCAGGTTTCTGCTGATGAATTGGCAAATATTGAAACGTCATCCGGTGCTGCGCTTGGTATTGATATTCAGCCCGGTAGTTATTTTGTTCAGCTAGGTAGTGTTACTTCTGCATCTGGTGCGGAAGGTGAGTGGAATAAACTTCGTAAAAAATATTCAGAATATTTGAAGAATGTTTCTCATCGTGTTCAGCGTGCTGATCTTGGAGAGCGCGGTATTTATCACCGTATTCAGGCCGGACCGATGAGCAAGGATAGTGCTAATCGTATTTGTGGTTCGATTAAGGCGCAAAAACCGGGCGGTTGTCTGGTTGTAAGGTAAAATGTTTTCCAAATGTGCAGATCAGGCGCTTGCGGTTATTCTTTCTCTTTCAGAAACTAGCCTTAGTGCTGATGAAAAAGCCTTTTTTAAGGATTCCAATCCTCTTGGTTTTATTTTGTTTAGCCGGAATTGTGAAACTCCAGATCAACTTAAAGCTTTAATTGATGATCTTAAAGATACTATGGGGCGCGATTGTCCTGTTTTGATTGATCAGGAAGGCGGTTGTGTGCAGCGTTTAAAACCTCCTGTGTGGTATGATTGCCCTTCTATGAAAAAATTTGGCGATTTAGCATTAAATGATCGTAAAAAGGCACTTGAAGATTTGTGTTTCACAACTTTGAAAATGGCTAAAGAATTGTGTGATGTTGGTATTAATGTAAATTGTGCGCCTGTTTTGGATGTGCTTACACTTGAAACACATAATGTTATTGGTGATCGTGCATTTTCAGATGATCCAAAGATTGTGTCCAGTCTTGGTCTTTCGGTTTGTAGGCAATATCTGGAATCCGGCATTACTCCGGTGATAAAACATCTTCCCGGTCATGGTCGCGCTATGATTGATAGTCATAAGGATTTGCCGCATGTAAACGCATCATTGGAAGAGCTTGAGAATGATTTTTATCCATTTTGTAATATTGCTTCTTCTAATATTGGCTCTGCTGTTTGGGGTATGGTGGCTCATGTTGTTTATGATCAGATTGATTCGGATTATCCTGCTTCTGTTTCTTCAAAAATTATTCGGGAAATTATTCGAGAGCGCATAGGGTTTGATGGTTTTTTATTAAGTGATGATCTGAATATGGAGGCTCTGGCGGATTATGGAGATATTCTAGAGCGCGTTAATGCAACTATTAAGGCTGGATGTGATGCTGCTCTTTATTGTTGGGCGGATATTAAAGTTATGGAAAAAATAGCTGAAACTGTGCCTAAAATTGGTATTGAGTCATATAGACGCTTGCAAAAAGCTGATGAATTTACGAAACTTGCAATATGGCAATAGCTAAAAATAAAAATATTGAGTTTGAGGAATATCCTTCACGTTCTGTGATAAAAAGTTCCACATCACAATTTGATGATGTGGATGCGTTACTTTTGGATATTGATGGGTATGAGGGGCCTATTGACCTCTTGCTTGAGCTTGCGAGAAATCAAAAAGTTGATTTGGTGCAAATTTCGATTTTGCAGCTTGTTCGTCAATATCTTGGTTTTGTTGAGCGTGCCAAGGCTATGAATCTTGATTTGGCTGTAGAATATTTGGTTATGGCTGCGTGGTTGGCATATTTAAAATCACGTTTGCTTTTACCACGGGATGAGGAAGAATTTGAATATGGTGCTGCTGAGATGGCAGAGGCTTTGCAATTTCAACTCCAGCGGCTTGAGGCAATGCAAAATGCTGCTGAGAATTTTAAGTTGTTGCCTCAGTTGGGAAAGGATGTTTTTGCTCGCGGTATAGTCGAGGGGTTAAAGACAAAAACCAATACATATTGGGATGTTAATCTTTATGATATGCTCAAAGCTTATGGTGATATACAGCATCGTAGCGAAGATTCTCATTATGATTTACCTGAGTATAATTTTATGTCGGCAGAGGATGCATTTTCTCGTTTAACTCGTATGCTTGGTGAATTACCTCGTAAAGGGATTCGTAGTATTTGGACAACTTTGGAAAGCTTTATTCCTGAAGGAATTAAGGATCGTGTATTTTGTCGTTCTGCTTTGGCTGCTACTTTGACAGCTAGTCTTGAGCTTGTTAAACAAGGAAAGTTGGAGATTAAGCAAGATGGTTTGTTTAAGCAGGTTTATATGCGCTCTATTGGTGATGTTGAGAATGCTAAAATTATTGAAGAGTCGTCAGGAGAAAGTGTATGAATGTGGATGAGGATTATATCCGCTTGTTAGAGGCTTTATTATTTGCAAGTTCTGAGCCTTTAAGTACAGCTTTGTTGCATGAGCGTATGCCGGAAGGTTCGGATGTTGGTAGGGCGTTGATGGAGTTGCGGAAACATTATGAAAAGCGCGGTGTAGTGCTTACCGAGAAAGAGGGTAAGTGGGCGTTTCGAACGGCAGTTGATTTGTCTGAATCTTTACAGCTTGAAAAAGATGTACAGCGAAAGCTTTCCAGAGCAGCGATGGAAATACTTGCTATTATTGCTTATCATCAGCCTCTTACACGCGTTGAGATTGAAAATATACGAGGTGTTTCTACGCATAAAGGTACGCTGGATGTTTTAATGGAGGCTGAATGGATTAAGCCCGGTCGCCGTCGTCAGACACTTGGGAGGCCATTAACATGGGTAACTACAACTGGTTTTCTTGATCATTTTTCTTTAGAATCTCTTACGGATTTACCGGGCGTGGATGATTTAAAGGCTTCCGGTTTGCTTGATCGTCGGCCTGCTATTGAGGCTATACCGGGCTCAGATGATCTGTTTACTGGACACAGTGATGAGGACGCGCTAGAAGAGTCAGATGAGGATGTTTTTATAGAAAAGTTATTGTTATCTTAAATGATGAAGTGATGAATAGATAAGGATTTTAAATTATGACTCCCGGACCATTGCAAATTATACTGATTATTCTTTTGATTGTGATATTTTTTGGTGCATCTCGTGTTCCTGCTATTGCTGAGAATCTTGCTAAAGGTATTAAGAGCTTTAAAAAAGGTTTAAAGGATGAGGATGATGTTGACCTTAAAACAGATTCAATAGAGAAAAAAGACGAGCAGTCCTAGAGTATAGTGAGTTTTTATGCTTGATTTCGGTTTTCCAGAATTACTTTTGATTATGATTGTTATTGTTCTGTTTACAGGGCCGAAAGAAATTCCTGTTGTTATGCGTAGTTTGGGAAGGGTAGTGCGTCGCTTGCAATATATTCGATATGCTTTTTCTCGTCAATTTGAAGAATTTATGAGTGAGGATGATCTTGATAATCTCCGCAAATCTGTAAATTTTGAAGAACGTGATTTTGATGAGGCCGGTGCGGATAAAATTGTTGTTGAGGATTTGGATATAAAACCGAATATTTCTGATGAATAAACTTGTTGATGCAGAGGTTAAGCCTTTGAGTGCGCATCTTATAGAGTTGCGCCATCGTTTATTGTGGACGATTGGTGTTATGATTTTTGGTGCGGCGGTTAGTTTTAGTTTTGTGGATCAGATATATAGTTTTTTGGTACAGCCTCTTGCTGATGCAATGGGAGACGGAGATTCAAATCGTTTAATTTATACCGGACTTACGGAAGCTTTTTTTACTTATGTTAAGGTTACTTTTTTTGCTGGAATATTTGTTACCTTTCCGGTTTTGTTATGGCAGATATGGCTTTTTATTGCACCTGGCTTGCATAAGAATGAAAAAAATACAATTTTACCGTTTATTATAGCTACGCCGATATTGTTTTTTTTGGGTGGGGCATGTGTTTATTATGTGGTGCTACCGATGGCTTGGCCATTTTTTCTTAGTTTTCAAAGCACAGGAATTGAAACTGCGTTACCGATTCAACTTGAGGCTAGAGTTAGTGAATATCTTGATCTTATTATGACGCTTATATTTGCTTTTGGTTTGTGTTTTCAACTTCCAGTATTGTTAACTTTGATGGGAAAATATGGTTTGATTACAGCGGATACTTTGGTTAAGGGGCGTAAATATGCACTGATTGTTACTTTTGTTGTTGCAGCATTTTTGACACCTCCAGATGTGATTAGTCAAATTTTATTAGCTGTTCCTATAATGGGATTGTATGAAATTTCTATTATTCTTATTCGTTATATATCAAAAACAAATGCTTAAAAGTCCTCTTGAATTATATAAAAAACTTCTTTCAGAAGGTATTATAGATGCTGACTCAGAGCAGACTATGGCTGTGGATTTTCTACAGCGTCTTTATGATGAAATTATTTTAGAGAATAATAAAAAACGTTGGAAAGTCTGGGAAAAGAAAATTCAGCCTAAAGGTATTTATATTTATGGAGGCGTTGGGCGAGGAAAGTCTATGTTGATGGATTTATTTTTTGATTGTTTATCAGATGATATTTCACGAAGTCGTGTTCATTTTCATGCTTTTATGATTGATGTTCATGATTATTTACATTTAAAGCGCAAGTCCGGTGATTTTGGTAGTGGTGTTGATGGTGCTTTGCCGGAGCTGGCAGCGCGAATTGCTAAAGAAACGCGAGTGCTGTGTTTTGATGAATTTCATGTTACTGATATTACGGATGCAATGATTTTAGGGCGTTTGTTTACAGCTTTGTTTGATTTTGGAGTTATTATAGTTGCTACTAGTAATTGGAAGCCTGAATTGCTTTATGAAAATGGATTGCAGCGTGATTTGTTTTTGCCGTTTATAAATTTGTTGCGTGACAAATTGGAGATTGTGCATCTGGATAGTTCTATTGATTTTAGGGCGCAGTGTTTGAAACGTGAGGGCGCTTATTTTTATCCTTTAGGTAAAGAGGCAACTCAAGCCGTTGATGGTGTGTTTAATTATCTGACAGATAATATTTTGCCTGAAGAAGATGTGCTTGAGGTTAAGGGTCGTAAAATTATTGTGAGTACTACTGAAGGCATTGCACGTTTTACATTTTTTCAGCTTTGTGAAAATTCGCACGGAGTGGAAGATTATTTAATTATTGCGCAAAAATATCATACTGTATTTTTAGAAAATGTTCCAAAGATGGGGGAAGATCATCGTAATGAGGTTAAACGTTTTATAATGTTCATTGATGCTATGTATGAGAATAAAACGAATTTGGTTATTAGTGCTGATGCTTTGTCGAACCAACTTTATGTTGGTGATGATTATGCTTTTGAGTTTAAGCGAACTATTTCCCGTTTACTTGAGATGCAATCTGAAGAGTATTTAGAGAAAAAATAGGTATTTTAGAAGTTTTATTATTTTTTATTAATGTGTATAGTTTCGGATAATTCTTAGATGTCTCGACTTCATCCTTTATGAGATGTAGTATGCGCCCAGAATTTTATTGTACACATTAGAGATGTAATTTCAAAGAAAGGCTTTAAATTATGAAACCTCCCGTACGTGTTGTTGTTACAGGTGCTGCCGGTCAAATTGGATATGCGCTACTTTTTCGCATTGCTTCCGGAGAGATGTTGGGAGCAGATCAGCCGGTTATTTTACATTTGCTTGAGATTACTCCTGCACTCAGTGTACTTGAGGGTGTGATTATGGAGTTAAAGGATTGCGCATTCTTTTTGCTTGAGGGATGCATTGCAACGGATGATCCCAATGTAGCTTTTAAGGATGCTGATTATGCGATTTTGGTTGGTGCAATGCCTCGTAAAGATGGTATGAAGCGTTCTGATTTACTTCAGGCTAATGGTGGGATTTTTAGCACTCAAGGACGTGCAATTAATGAACATTCTAATCGTAATGTTAAAGTTCTTGTAGTTGGTAATCCGGCGAATACAAATGCACTTATTGCTCAGCAAAATGCACCGGATCTTGATCCTTCATGTTTTACAGCGATGGTGCGTCTTGATCACAATAGGGCTTTGAGTCAATTAGCTGAAAAAACCAGTACTAATTCTAAAGATGTGAAGAAAGTTATTATTTGGGGTAATCATAGTACTACACAATATCCGGATTTGCATCACACAACAGTATGTGGAGAGCCGGCCTTATCTAAAGTTGATAAGGAATGGTATGAGAATTCGTTTATTAATGATGTGCAGCAAAGAGGTTTGGCAGTTATTAAATCTCGCGGGGTATCTTCTGTTGCGTCGGCGGTATCAGCGGCTATTGGTCATATGCGTTCATGGATTCTTGGTACAGATGAGGATGATTGGGTTTCTATGGCTGTGCTTTCTGACGGTTCGTATGGTATTGCGCCTGGTGTTTTTTATGGATATCCGTGTATTTGTAAAGATGGACAATATGAAATTGTGCAGGGATTGGAAATCAATGATTTTTCTCGTATTCGTATGAATGCTACAGAGGAAGATCTTAGATCTGAACGTTCGTCTATTGAAAAACATCTTATATCTATTGTTACAGAATGAATTTGCTTAAATCTGATGATTTTACTAGTTCTTCAACATTTTCACGCACATAATCTGCAGTAATTTTTATGGCTTCTCCACCTCGATCTGAGGCTGTAAAACTTATTTCTTCAAGAAGTTTTTCCATTACTGTGTGCAAACGTCTTGCACCTATGTTTTCTACTCGTTCATTAATTTCAAATGACAAACGAGCAACTTCATTAATTGCTTCATCTTCAAAGTCTAGTGTAACATTTTCTGTGCCTATTAGTGCAACATATTGTTTGATAAGGTTTGCTTCTGTATCTTTTAGAATTAATTTGAAATCTTCTTCAGTAAGAGCTCGTAATTCTACACGTATTGGCAAACGCCCCTGTAGCTCTGCTAATAAATCAGATGGTTTAGCATAGTGAAAAGCTCCACTGGCAATGAAGAGCATATGATCAGTTTTAACGAGCCCGTATTTGGTGGTAACGGTTGTTCCTTCTATTAAGGGTAATAAATCGCGCTGTACTCCTTCACGTGAGACATCGCCTCCGCGCACATCTTGACGTGCTGCAATTTTATCAATTTCATCAATAAAAACGATTCCATTTTGTTGCACTAATTCAAGTGCAGTATTTACTATTTTATCTTCATCTAAAAGCTTGTCAGATTCTTCTTGTATTAAAATATCATAACTTTCTTTAACGCTAAATTTTTTCTTTTTTGTGCGTTCACCGAATGCTTTACCAAACATGTCATTCATATTAATCATAGACATTGATGCACCCGGCATTCCGGGTATATCCATCATACCGCCAAGTGGGTTATTATTATCGGCAATCTCAATTTCAATTTCGCGGTCATTGAGTTCACCATTTCGAAGTTTTTCACGGAAATTTTTGCGTGTTCCTTCGCCTGCTGTCTCACCAACTAATGCATCTAGTACACGTTCTTCTGCATATATTTCAGCTTGTGATAGTACAGTTTTACGTAGTTTTTCCCTTGTGATATGGATTGAGGATTCTGTGAGATCACGAATAATAGCTTCAACATCTTTTCCAACATAGCCGACTTCGGTAAATTTTGTAGCTTCAACTTTAATAAATGGTGCGTTGGCTAGCTTTGCTAAACGGCGTGCAATTTCGGTTTTACCAACACCGGTAGGGCCGATCATAAGAATATTTTTTGGATAAACTTCTTCTTGTAAATCAGGCTCAAGTTGCATACGTCTCCAACGATTGCGCAAGGCAATAGCTACTGCTTTTTTTGCATCATTTTGACCAATAATGAAACGATTTAGTTCGCTTACAATTTCTTGTGGGCTAAAAGATGGGACTTCAACTGATAAAGCTTGATCAGTGTGTTTTTGTTTCGGCATTTTATTTATATTTTCATTGTTTATTGTGCTAGAGAAGTTAACATCCACGCTGTTTTTTCATGGACGCTCATGCGAGTAATAAAAAGGTCTGCTGTAACTTCATCTTCTGTTTCTTGTGCTATTTTCAAGTATGGCTTAAGAGATTTAGCAAGAGATTTATGGTCACTTGCAAGTTGTTTAATCATTGTAATTGCATCAGGGATATTATTTTCTTCAGACAGTTCAGTATAAGGAACCATAGATGCCCAGCTATTTGGGGAATATTCACCAAGAGCGCGAATACGTTCTGCAATTTCATCCGTGGCTATCCATAGCTCATTATATTGTTCATCAAATAAGTCGTGAAGTGCTTTAAATTGTGCTCCTTCGACATTCCAATGAAAGCTATGTGTTTTAAAATATAGTATAAAAGTATCTGCTAAAACTTTATTTAAACATTCTGTTACTTTATTCGCTGTCATTGTTTTTCTCCAGTTTTTCAATGGTAATATTTTCATTTGTGTAAACGCAAATACCTGCGGCAATTTTAAGTGCTTTTTCTGCAATTTGTTCTGCTGTTAAATCTTGTTCGTATAGCGCACGCGCAGCAGCAAGAGCATAATTTCCGCCAGAACCAATTCCTATAATGCCATCTTGTGGTTCTACTACGTCACCTGTTCCGGTTAGTATCAAGGATGTATCTTTATCACATACGGCCATTAGTGCTTCGAGACGTCGAAGATATTTATCTGTACGCCAATCTTTTGCTAGTTCTACGCATGCCCGTGTTAATTGACCCGGATGTGCTTCAAGTTTGGCTTCAAGACGTTCAAACAGTGTGAATGCATCTGCTGTTGCTCCAGCGAATCCTGCGATAATTTCTTCATCACGACCAAGGCGCCGTACTTTTCGTGCGTTATTTTTTAGAACAGTGCTTCCCATAGAAACCTGTCCATCTCCGGCAATCACTACATTATTGCCCTTACGTATAGAAAGGATTGTTGTTCCCCGCCATTTTTGAGCATTTGCATAATCTGTGTATTCGTTTCTCATAAGCTAGGATATGGAGCATTTATCACTATGAAGTCAAGAGGAAGGTTATTGATATGTGATATTTAATGGAGAATTATCATTTGTGTCTACGTTAATGTTAAGTTTTTTTAGTGCATCACCGATTGGAATAAATAAATTGAGATTAGAATTGGCTCTATCTTCTCCGAAAACAAAACCACTGACTGTTAAACCGATAATATTACCGTTCTTATCAAGAAGAGGCCCTCCGCTATTACCGCCATGAATCGTTATATCGCCTTGTATAAAGTCCATACGACTACCGGCAAATCGGTATTTAGGGCGGTGTGCACTTACAATTCCTTTGGTTAAGGTATCTTGTAGACGAGTTGCTTTTGGCGTACCTATTGCGTAAATATCTTCGCTTACGGCTGGTAATTTTATACGCAATGGCAGAGTTGTAATCTTCATGTTATCAATTTTTTCTTCAAGTTTAAGTAGAGCGACATCACGCGCTCGGTTTATACGTAACACCTGAGCTATCAGTTTTTCTTTTTTATTGGCGGTTACAATGCGTACTCGTTGAGCATTACCGACTACATGTTGATTAGTTAGAATATGTCCGTTTTTTGTAATGAAAAAACCTGATCCATGACCTGCTCCACCTTGAACTATAACAACAGCTTTTTTTGTTTCATTAATATGCTGTGTTAGTGGTGAGGAAGATAATGATTGTGGCTCGATGTTGACTTGTTCCTGAGAGTCATATTTGAGTGGACGGTCATCTTGTTTTTTATGTTTTTTCCAATTATCAGGTTTTATACCATTAACTAATAAATCATAAAAGCCTATATCTGAGCTTAAGTTGTGAGCTGCCATTTCAAATGCATTGTTTAGCATTAATGTCATACCTTCAGGATCAGCATAACGAAGTTTTCCAGTACCTTCTGTAATAGTTGTATAAACTGTTGTGCGGCGTAGAGCATCATAAATACTCCATTTAATTTTGAGATATAGTTCTCCTTTTTTACCGCTGTTTCCATAAATAACAGCACCGAAACGTTTGTATCCTTCATGGTCAATATTCATTTTTGCATCAATAATTTTACCGCCGATGCGGTATTCAGTGCGTAAATATTCATTTTCAGCTTCTTCCTCGAAGATTGGATCGAGATAATCAACTACATCATAGCCCTGTCCTTCCAGAACCATATTAAAAGTTGAAGATAATTCTTTCGTTGAAATAGCTTTTTGTAGCATATAACGGTTTGCAGGTACTACAAACCAAGAGCTTGTACTCATACCAAAATTATAGATTGTACCGACATCGCTGCCTGCCGGAAGTTCCATTTTAAGTTTTGTGAATAATATTGGCGCTGGGCAAGCATCTTCAGCCATGCTTAATGATTCTTTAAACTGTGCTTGCGGGATAGACGTACATGCTCCTATTAATAGTGGAAAAAGCATAGTAACAATCAGTAACAAAATTTTGAAGCAAGTTTTTTCCATATAATATCTGTATTTCTTAAGAAGCAGTATATTTGCGTTGAACCACAATAGACAACCCAAAACCACCAAGAAGAGCAAGCAATATCCACAGATAAGAGAGCATTGATGCTTTTCCTACATTCTGACCGGCAGCTTTGTTTAGTGTTACTAATTGCGCAGTTATGTCTTTAAGAGCGGTTTGTGTCTGAGTTTGTGCTTTTTGCATAGTGGCTAATTCAGACTTAAGGGTGTCATTTTCTTTCTTAAGGTCTTGAACAGCGCTCACCATGGCCACGCTAACAGGGTGCATATCGAAGTCGAGATATCCGTCTCCTCTTTTGTTTACAGCTTCAGGGAAAGCTTTTTGGACTTCCTGAGCGATGAAACCGACATGTTGGTTTTCGCTGTTATGTTTTCTTGGGTTGTTTTTCTTATATGAAAATTTCACTGGGCGCAGAGTCATGATTTCATCTAGGCCTTTTTCATACTCGCCATGGATATCTTTAAGGCGTATGTCTGAAGAGTTTATCCAAGCGGTTCCCGTTGATTTGGCAGCATCACCGACAACTTCCAGAGCGTAAGTTGTTGAAAGAAGTGTTGCTGGGATATTCGGATCAATAATCACAGAACCACCCAATACCCCCATTACATTATTAGCTGCAAGATCAACTCCATCTTGATCGCCCATAAATATGCCCATTGACTGAATGCCTGTAACCATAGGCTTCGTTGTAATAACTACAGCATTATCAATCAAACCAAACGCTACAGATCCGTCACCATTTCCATCAGCAGCTGTGCCACTACCTGCAACTGCTTTATATCCTATCGCGGTGGAAGAAATACCGGAAGCGGTTGTTTCTCGTCCCATCGCAATGGAAGCTGTACCTGAGGCAGTTGTTTCATATCCTATCGCGGTGGAGCCATAACCGGAAGCGGTTGTATCATATCCCATTGCAGTAGATCTGATGCCGGAGGCGGTTGATAAATATCCCATTGCAGTGGTGTTATTATTAGATGCTGTTGTTGTATTACCCAACGCGGTAGAAAGGTTACCGGAGGCGGTTGTGCCGGTTCCCATTGCTGTGGACCAATCACCGGAGGCGGTTGTTTGAAGACCTGTTGCAAAAGAATATTCTCCAATACTAGCGCTATCCCAATTTGTTGTGTCGTTCGATGATCCGGCACGGAAAGCACCTTTGGATTTATCAAAGAACATGCGGTTGTTATCATCTGTGGTGCCTACGTTGTCATCTAATGTAGAGGATCCGATTACGAAGTCATCTGTTGTGTAACTAGCGACTGATGACTTAACGCGGATAACATTAGTATCAATCTCGAAGATACCAGCTCCCGTACCAGCGCTAGAGCCTACAGTCACCCATCCGGCACCGT
>JAGLMC010000035.1 GCA_023140215.1 Alphaproteobacteria bacterium | reverse complement strand
ATCACCATTAATGTTGATGATGATGGGTTGAGCGCATACGATGACATGAATATGTTCTCGATTGCTGATGGTGGTACAAACGGTAATGTCATTACAAATGATGATTTAAGTAACGATACTCCAAATAAAATTACTTCTGTGTCTTTTAATGGAAATGGCGTTAATGTTCCTGCACAGGGATCAAATACTATTGATGGTGATTTTGGTACATTGGAATTATTTTTTGATGGTACGTATAATTACACATTATTTAATCAATTTATTAATCCGACCGTTAATAAAGCATTGAATCCGGAAGCTGTTGATGTGCAGGGTATTCAAGAATCTATTACCAAGGATGGCATTACAGTTTCTGTAGATAATAATGGTGATTATGATCTTACGTGGGTTGTAACAGGAGCCGGTTCCGGAATTGGTATTGATAATCTTAATGCAACTGATAGTCATAAAGCATGGCCGAAGGGTGAAACTTTTGATATAGATTTTAGCTCTAATAGTGTTTCAGAGGTTACAATTACAATTGCTGAAATTGGCTGTAATAATGATTATGGTCTACACGGTGTGGATTTTGTTGTTACACTTGCTGACGGTTCTGAAGTTATTGGTGAGCAACAGTTTGTACCGGGAGAAATCAATAACGGTATCTTTACATTTACTCTTGATGCTGCTGATTACGGTCAGCCTATTGATAGTGTTTTATTAAATTCAACAGATGCCGGTCAATATATAGGCGCATCGTTTTTGCTAAATAATGTGACAGTAGAATGTATTGGCCATCCGGCAGATACAAATGATGTTTTTCATTATACGCTTACAGATTATGATGGTGACACAAGTCAGGCAGATCTTGTGTTATCGGGAACTGCACCGGGATTTATTGTTGGTAGTAATGTTGATGATGTTATAGGTGAAACAACGACATATATTGTTGGTTGTGATGAAGGCGCTATTATAAGCGGTGGAGGAGAGGATATTCTGGTTGGTGATGCCGGAGGAGCTTTCATGGAACAACAAAATCAAGATTATAACTTTGTGTTTATTCTGGATACGTCCGGTTCTATGGGTTACGACTCGAAGCTTCCTCTTATGATTGATGCTGTAAAAAGTGTAATGACGCAGTTTGATGGTTATAATAATGGGCATATTGTTGTTCATATTGTTGATTATGGAACTAATGTAAAACAATCTGTAACGGTTGATTTTAATCAATCAGATGCTTTAGTAGATTCATTTGTACATCTTGATGCTTTAACTGCTAATGGATTAACTAATTATGAAGCACCTCTTCAATCTGCGCTTGATTGGTTGAATAATAGCGGTGAAACAATTTCAGGTGCTTTAACAACAACCTATTTTATATCTGATGGTGCGCCTAACCGTTATGTTGATGATAATGGCATTCCTGTTGCTCCTCCGGGAAATAATTCGGAAGAAGATGCTATTATTTTAGCTGAGATTACCGGAAGTAGCGTGACTACAAGTCATGGTACATTTGGTGATAATACAAATGAAGTTGGTGATCTTCTGTCTTTTGGAGAAGTTATTTCTGTTGGAATTAGTATTCCTAATAATAATAATCTGAATGCTATCGATTCTGATGGTCAGGCGGTTTATATTGCTAATGCTTCTGAATTACAGGCTGTTTTAAACGGATCAAATCCATTGAATACATTGAGCAGTGTTGGTGGTGATGATATTCATGGCGGTGCTGGTGCGGATATTATCTTTGGAGATACTCTTTTCACTGACATTCTTGCTAATACGGAGGGTCTTGGTACATCTCCGGGTGCTGGTTGGGAAGTTTTTGACCGTTTAGAAAATGGTGAAGGCAATAATTCTAGCTGGGATCGTGATGATACGCTTTCATATATTCGTAATAACATCATAGAGTTATCACAAGAGTCTAAGAATGGTAATGGCGATTCTCGTTTAGGCGGTGATGATTTACTCAATGGCGGGGATGGTAATGATATTATTATTGCTCAAGAAGGTGATGATATTATTATTGGCGGAGCCGGCAGCGATATTTTATATGGCGGTACCGGTGATGATGTATTCTTATTTGAAGATATCAACGAAGGTGTTGATCTTGTTAAGGATTTTGAAGCTGGTGATCTCTTGGATATTTCAGGTTTGCTTAATAGTTACGATGCAGTTCAGGACAGTATTAATGATTTTGTCTTTGCAACGGAGAGCGGTGGTAATACAACTATTTCAGTTGATGCCAATGGTTCCGGTAATGCCGGTCATGCTACAAATCTAGTTGTTCTTGAAGGCGTAACCGGATTGGCAATAGATCAAATTACAAATAATGGCGAGGTTATTGTTTAATCTTACTTTTTTCCTGATGCCAAAAGGGTTTGTCAATTACCGGCGTTGAAGCACTGGCGTTTTCCTGCGCTTCAACAATGCCTGATAAATAGCCCGTATGCCCTGCTTCTATTGCTTTAGCAAAAGCTCCAGCCATCATTGCCGGATCTTTTGCTTTTGATACGGCAGTATTTAATAAAATAGCATCATATCCCAGTTCCATAGCAGCCGTTGCATGAGAAGGCGCACCAATTCCTGCATCCACTACTAATGTTTTATCTGGAAAGCGAGAACGTAGCATTTTAAGTGCATACAGATTATTGAGTCCGCGTCCTGAACCAATTGGAGAGCCCCATGGCATGAGAATATTACATCCTGCCTCTATTAGTTTTTCTGCCAGCACTATATCTTCGGTCATATAAGGAAAGACTGTAAAACCTTTTTCTATTAGTTGCTGCGTAGCTTCCAGTAATGCGAATGGGTCTGGTTGTAATGTATAATCATCGCCGATGACTTCTAATTTTATCCAGTTGCATTCGAATATTTCGCGTGCCATTTCTGCTGTTGTTACAGCTTCTTGCACATTATAACATCCTGCGGTATTAGGTAAAATTGGAATGCCGAATCCTTTAATAATGTTCCAGAATTTTTGCCCTGTCCCAGCGATATTTTCACGGCGTAGAGAAACAGTTAATAGCCCCGGATTTGAGGCTTCTATAGCTTGTCTCAATATGTCCGGTGAAGGATATCCTGCTGTTCCAAGAAACAGACGTGATGATAGTGTAATATCATCTATAATAAGGGATTGTTTTTTCATTTATCCTCCTTGCATCGGCGCAACAATTTCAATTTCATCATCATCTTTAAGAGAAATTTCAATATAACTGCTTTTAGGTGTAAAAACTCCATTATAGGCAACAGCTATCATCATTTCGTTATAGCCTTCTTTTTCCAAAAACTCATAAAGATTAAGCGACGGTTTGAATGTTTTTTTCTTGCCGTTGATGATGAGTTTCATCAGATGTTCCTTTTGTAAATAGTCCTGTGAATGCGGTTGTTTTTCCTTTTATTGATGCGGTAATACATTTGGCTATAATTGGAGAAAGTAAAAAGCCGTGTCGGAATAATCCATTACAACTTATAACATTCTTGTTTATTTTTATACGAGGTAAATTATCATTATAGGCTGGTCGTATGCCTGCGATTATTTCCAGAATTTTTGCTTCATCGAAGCTTGGATGTAAAGAATAAAGCGCACTTAGAAGTTCCAGAGCCGAGCGTACACTGACTTGCTCATCATCCTCTTCAGCGCCTTCTATAATGGTTGCTCCGATCATAAAAACATGATCCGGACGCGGAACAATATAGAGTGGATAGCGAGGATGCATCAGGCGCACAGGACGATCTAGCTCGAATTTTTCATTGCGGACAATGAGCAATTCGCCTTTAATGCCGCGCAATTCCGGATCATCAACTTCTGCTGCATATCCACGGCAATCAATAACGTAATCATACTTTGAGTTAATTGTATCCGGATAAGCTTCACATTTTTGATGTGAGAAATTTTTCATTGTTTTAAGCGTTGAGGATATTGCTTGCATAGCTTCTCTTGGGTGTATGTGCGCTTCTCCAGCAATATAAATGCCGGTTTTGAATTTGTCAGCAAGTTGAGGTTCTAATTGAGCAATATCTTCTTTGTTCATTTTTTGCCATTGCTGTGAAGATTTTGGTAGATGGCTTTCAAAACGATCTAACAAATATGTATCTTCTTTATGCGCTATCATTAAACTTCCGTTTTGTTTGAAATCTACCTTGTTTTTAAGATCAGGCAGGATGTCCTGCCATATATCTATTGACCGTAGACCGGCCTCAATAAAACTTTCCGGAAGGTGTTCAATTTCGCTAAAGGGAGCAAGCATGCCGCCGGCGACAAAGCTGGCATTATTACTCGGTATGTCCTGAGGGTCATAAGCTGTGATAGTATGCCCGTCTTTTGATAGTGCATATGCGCAGTTCAGCCCCATAATGCCTGCACCGATAATGGCAATATTATATTTTTCTGTTGTGGTCATTTTATCCTCTCACACTCCCTTGCGCTGGTATTATCCAGATCAGGTTGCAGGGTATAATCTCAGCACCGGATAAATCGGGCACCCCTGGCGAGTTTATATACACTCAAAATTCACTACATAATGATGGAGCGGACGACCGGGATCGAACCGGCATAACTAGCTTGGAAGGCTAGTGTTCTACCATTGAACTACGTCCGCGTGCTTTTAAAATTTAGTCTTACGACTATTTTGCACTTGTTCCGTATTTAAAAAAATATAATTTTTTAAATCATTAATGTAGCGATAGAATTGTTAAGCTGTTTTTTTATCAAAATCAAGGAATTTAAAATTCAAAGTTTCACGTATATAATCAATAATTGATAAAGAAATATCATAAATTTCAGGATCGTCATGAATAAGAAATACATGCTCGTAAAGATTTTGTTTAATAAACGGATCTTCATTTAGCATTGTTTTGAGAGTGTTAAGCGTTATTTCTTTTTTTTCTAAGTGGCGTTTGAGCATTCGCCAATCTTGCGTTGTATCTGTTAAGAGCGTATCCGCGACTTTGGAGATTGCAGATATATTATTGTAAACAGGATGATTTAATTTATAAAATGGTTGAGTGAAACCTTTAGCTTTTAAATAGGCTTGCATTTTATGAACTTTACTATTTTCAGCTAATATATAATTTTCACTGGTAGATATATGTTTTATAATTTTTGGCCATATTCTTTCTAATGTTTGTCCATCTCCACGATCTAAATAAGGAAAACGGTAATATAATCCCGAACGTTTCCCACCTGCTTGTTTATAAGCTTTTTCAATTAGTTGTTCTGTTTGTTTTAAGTCTTGTGTCCATTCATCAAAGCTAAGTTCACTGCTTTTTCTGTGGCTATAAGAATGATTGCCGATAATATGCCCGTGTTTTATTGCATAAATAACAGCGTTAAAATGTTGTTCTATATAATCACCACGACAAAAAAGAAGAGCTTGAATATCTCGATGTTTTAACTCGTTTATGAGATTTATTGTTACCGGTGATGGAGAATCATCAATTGTTAAATAAGCTTTTGACATTATAAATTCTGTTCATTGGCAGCAAGTAAACCGCGCAGTGCCAAATAAGGTTCTTTAATGTAAATAATTGGAGTTTTGTTAAGATTATTC
Source organism: Alphaproteobacteria bacterium (assembly GCA_023140215.1). Lineage (GTDB taxonomy): Bacteria > Pseudomonadota > Alphaproteobacteria > Micavibrionales > Micavibrionaceae > JAJRYK01. The sequence continues at coordinate 43,508 of JAGLMC010000035.1, read as the reverse complement.
ATTACAGAATTGGCTCCTTTGAGTATAAAAAATTGCTCAAAATGTTTAAAATCAAAAACATTGCGCTCAATAAGTTTATCTAAAATACCACCTGTTAGATATAAACCACCATATGCATGGCCTGTAATTATAACTGTGTGTGCGAATAGTCCGAAGAACTCATGGAAAAGCCGTAAGGTATTTTTGACCATTATATTATCAAGATTTTCCAATAGCATTTCTTGTTGGTTTATTATTGGTTTACGGTCATGAATTAAACATTGCGCTCTATAAATATTCATTAATCCTGATCCGCTTATCAGGTTTTCAAAAACAATTTCTTGATTATTGTCTTTTATTTGTTCAATTGCTTTAATCGTATCATAATGTTCTTGTGTTAAGTTTGTGGCAAGCATATGTCCACCGTGTGTTTTAACTGCTTGATTATTTATAAGATAACCAAGTCCTAATCCAGTTCCCGGTCCAATTAAGCATTTGGATAGTTTATTTCTTTGTTCTCCCGATTTGAATATTTTTATGTCTTTTTCTTTAAGAGTTAACAATCCCCAGACGGCTGCTTCGAAATCATTGAGAATCAGCTCAATAGCCCAGCCTTTAGAGGTTAGAGATGTTAAATCAATTTTCCATTTATTCTGATTAATAAAGTTCCATATGCCATTATTATCAGGATATGCGGCTGTAGCGATCATTATCGGGATTTTATCAGAATTATTATTTTCTTTGATGTAAGTCGTTAATGCGGCTTCAAAAGATTTAAAATCAGTGACTTTATATTTTTTATAGGACTCAATAGTTTGCCCATTGTTTTTTGCAAAGCGCGCATAAGTTCCTCCAATGTCGGCTAGTATTTTCATTATGGAATTAAACCACGTAAGCCATATCCAATAGCGAAAGCCAGTCCTGCGGCTGTTAATCCTAAAAACATTGTTTCTAATCCTTCACGTTTCCAGTTTTTAATAGACCATTTGCTTTTGTAAGATCCAATAGCAAAAAAAGTTACGGCAGAAAGAAGGCATGCCAAAACAGGTGCGCTATGTAGTAAAAATATATATGGAATCAAAGGCGTTGCTCCACAAACAAGAAAAGCTAAGAAAGTATGTAAAGCAGCCATAAATGAAGAAGAGTGCGGTTTTGATACTCCATATTCTTCAGTTAACATAAATTCAATCCAAAGATTTGGATTTTTAATCATAATTTTAATAATGTCGTCCAGATCTTTGCCGTGTAATCCTTTTTTAGCAAAAATTTGACGGGTTTCCTCTTTTTCTCCTTCCAGATGATTTTTGATATGCTCGATTTCAATGGCATGTAATCGCTCATAATTATCAGTTTCAGCTTTTGTGCTACTATAAGCTCCGGCAGCCATAGAAAAACCATCTCCAACTAGAGATGATATTCCCAAAACCAAAACAATAATTGGTGAAAGTCCAGCTCCTATGATACCGGAAACAAGCGCAAAAGTTGTGACAACACCGTCTAACCCTCCATAAATCCATTCACGTAAATATAGAGCTTTGGGGCCGTATTTTAGTCGCTCAGTTATTTCTTCAGGTGCATGAGAATGGTTCGGCATATACGTCCCCAGTAGCTCTTTCCATTAATGAATTGTGAAAAGTATAATAGAATTAGACTGAGATGTATTCAAGAAATAAACAATGGGGGCACATTATAATAATTTGGATTAAAAATATTCAATTTTTAATCCAAGTCCTCAAACGCCGGACATGCTTCGGGCTTACGCTCGCTGTGCAGTCACACGGTACAATTTCGAATAGAATCTATACGATTCTTATTCAAAATCACTATAATAAATATGTCCCCACTATAAGGTTTTTATTCTTTTTCTGACACGTACATATCTCCGGTATTATCAACTGCCAGTACTGCTATATGTGTATTATGTGCTATTTTATCACCCCCTATGGAGATGTCATAATATATACCTGACGGAAAATAATGTCCTGAACTTGTTACTGTTACGTTTGAATCTCCGAATGCAATATAGACTGGAGAAGTTGTATATAAACTGATAATGCGCGTATCTGCATTAAAAGCTGTTGTGTTTCGAGCAGATGTACTGCCGGAAGTAATTTTGTGCGCACCATTGTTTTTTAGTCGTAGTGCGGGAATAGGATTGTCATTTGAATCTTGTGGTAAAAATGTAGGCATAATTTGTCTCCTTGAAATAAAAAACCGCCCAGCTAACAGCAAGGCGGATAAAATTTAGACAAGAGTCTGGCTCTTCAGATTTGTATTGTTATATAAATTTAATTAAATGTCAAGGAATTTCTTCCTATATTTTTATGTGGAATGTAAATGGCATTTTATATCGCATAAACTATAGGATTATCTTGAGATATATCCCCACGTAATAGCAATGATTGACCAACCTGATAGCCATATTGCAAAAGTATCTATTCGTGGTATAAAAACATAATCAATTCCCATAATGAACAATGTGCAAAGTCCGATAGAGGCGTATAGAATATTATTTTTATTTTGAAATAGAAAACGCAAAAAGATAATTATCGTTATTCCAAATGCAAGATATAAAAAAAACTCTTTACTTATGTCCGGTATATTGTACGTAAAAATAGATATTAAAAATAGTGCTTTACACTGAGATATTATAAAAGCACTTAAAGTCATGCAAAACAGTAAATTCGTGTGTTTACGATCATAAGCATATGTGGGTATTATAAAGAAAATAAGTCCAATAATAAGCAAATGACTTATGCTCATAAGTGCTTTTTGTAACATTGCATGTGCATGCAAGTTTTCATTTGCAAGAAAAACATCAATTAATATTTTTGTTTGCGTATCTACGGAAGGTAATAAATTATTATATAAGGTTGATAGAACGTACATTCCCATAAAGAAAAACCATAATAAAACCGGTTTATTAAATATTTGTATCGCCAAACGAACTTTATTAATGTTTTGACGTTGCTTCATGGAATTTAATATTATCTGTGGTAATAAATTAGTTTTTGGTAAGTTGCTTTGATCTTTTGTTTTAATAATTTCAATCATCCATACGTTTTGTAATAGAACAAAAAATCCCCAAATAATTAAAAGAACACCTCGAATCGCAGCGTTTTCTCCTGCAAACAAACTTAAAACAATGCTTAATACGTACATTCCAGTAAGCAATATATATGGTATGTAGATTGTAGTTTTTTCCTTATTCATAAGGAATTTGAGTTTTATTTAATTGTTGTTTATATGCGGTGTTATTTGTTGGTGGAGAAAGTGTTTGAGCAATATTTAAGGCTTGTTTTGCCTTTTCATATTTTTTGTTTGCGTTAGCAGAGTAAATAAAGCGCATCCATAAATCAGCATCATAGGGCGAAAGACATATTGCCTGTAGATGCGCGGTGTATGCTTGTTGCAGGAGGTTTTTATTTTTTTTTGATCTGTTTGCCTCTATTAAATATATAGTTCCCGTATCCGCTAGTTTGTGTGCTTTTATATTATGGTTTGGCGTAATAATTAAAAAAATTCCTAGTAAAATTGAAATAAGAGATATAACCGACATGAGAATAAAGGTCTGCATTCCTTTTTTCTCTTTGGTTAATTGCATGTTCATATATTTCAGTGTTTACTTTATTATATTAATTATTCACTGCTCGGCGTGATAATACTTTTATAAAGTGCTGTACCGACAGGAAGATCTACCAGACATACAGATATTTCTACGGGAGAAGAACCGCTTGATATGATTTCTTCGCATTTTTCCAAAGATTCTACAAAGCGTTTTGCAGCCTCTATTGGCTCTGTTTCATAAACCGGTCTTTGTAAAAGCAATGAATATTCGTTTTTAGCAGTTTGACCTATAATATCACTCTGTCTACGTAATAAAACAAGATATTGGGAAAGTTTGGCTACGGCATAATCCGCTGCATATGGCCCATCCATTTCCAAGATTTCCTGATAATTACTAATAGAAATGAATAGAATAAATGTACTCTCTCCGTATCGATCAGCACGATCAATACCTGATAGGAAAAGCTGGTTAAAAGCTGATTTGGATATAACTCCACCGGCACTTGGAAAATCTTCGGAATCATCTCCGATACGAGTTATAAGTTGCGTTAAACGATCAGCATCTTCCATAGTTTGATCGAGCGCTTCGGCGGAGAGTGGCTTAGGCAGCAAAGCATTTGTTCCGGATTTTATAGCTTCTTCGCGAGTGGCTTCGCTGGAAAGTAATACAATATATGGATAGCTGTTTGTTATACGGCGGATATTTAAAATAATTGGACGCGCACTGGCCAGCGGTAATGGATCAATGAATGTTATGTCGAATTGTTCAGATTCAAATTTCTGGACAGCTTTATTTTTAACAGTTTCAGAAATTATTTGGTGGCCTAGCGGCTCTAGTTTTGATCTGATTAACTGTGCTGTTAATTCGTCTTGATCTATGATTAAAATTTTCATTTTCCAGCCTCTTTTCCATATTTTCTTATGGTAATGTGTGTGTTTTTATATCCTGTACCATGATCGTTAAAAAATACATAAATTGAAAGCATTAATTTTAAAGGTTTATGTTTAACATTCTATATGGACTAAGCTAACCGGTTTCCTTATTGTTATATCGTATAGGCTATATTGCGTATTTGTTTATTTAGGAAATATTATTACATTGCCCAGATGGCGGAATTGGTAGACGCGCTACGTTCAGGTCGTAGTTCTTTTCGGAGAGTGAAGGTTCAAGTCCTTTTCTGGGCACCATCTTTTTTGAGTTAAATTTTGGAGCTATATCTTTACACAATTAAATGTAATTATTCTGATAATGACACGAAATATAATAAAAGTAATATTTATTCCTTGCTGAATTCCTATGGAATGGTAGACTTTTCCAATCATTTATTAAGGTAATTATGCATTATTCACATTCAATTGAAAAAGCAAATGAGTTTGCAAATAAAGCTTTAGAGCGTATTCGTAATGAGGGGGTTGTTCCAACTCCTGAGAATTATGAGTTATGGTATGTTTTTTATGCAGATTTAAATCCTGAAATCAAGCGTGCAATTGAAATTCTTGAGTCAAGTGGTCAGGATATTAACAATGAACGCTGTCAAGAATTGTATAAACGTTTCCTTAGTTTTGGTAAGGAAAGTGAACAGGTTCTTGAAGCCGGTAATAAAATTCAATCCACTATTAAAGATGTTAACAGTGTGGTTAAGGATGTTAATGAATCTGCCTTTAAATATAATACAACACTTTCTGATGCTACTAACAAATTAAGTTCCAACGTAGATAAAGAAGAACTAGAAGTTGTTTTGCAAGAGATTATGGGTGACACCAAAAAAATGATAAAGCAAAATAAAGTTCTTGAAAAAAGTTTATCACAGTCTTCTTTGGCTATACAGGAAATGCAGCATGATCTGGATACGGCACGTAAGGAAGCTCGTACAGATGGATTAACCAATCTTGCGAATCGTAAAGCTTTTGATTCAGAGATTGAACGTATTGTGCATGAATTTAAGGAAAGTGGAGAAATTTTTTCTCTTCTTATGATGGACATTGATAATTTTAAGCTTTTTAATGATACATATGGGCATCAAGTTGGCGATCAGGTTTTGCGTTTAGTTTCCGGAACTCTTATTAGAGGCATAAAAGGTCGTGATATAGCTGCGCGTTATGGTGGAGAAGAATTTGCAATTATTCTCCCGCAAACTAATTTGCAAGGAGGTCTTAAAGTAGGTAATTCTTTAAGAATAACTGTAGAAAATAAAGATGTTGTTAATCGTAGTTCCGGTGAGAAACTTGGACGTATTACACTTTCCGGCGGTGTTGCAGAATATTTCCCTGAAGAAGATGTCGAGTCCTTGATAGAGCGTGCGGATATTGCCCTTTATACTGCGAAACATAACGGTCGTAATCAAATTACAGCAGCTCCTGCTCCTGAAGAAAAACAACAAAAAGATAGCGTTTGATTTTCAATATTTATGCTCTTGGTTTTATTTGAAAAACAATTTATGTATTAACTTATGCAGGATGTTGTAACATTTACTCAATCAGAGCCCGCCTCTTATATGGAAACTTTAAATAGTGAACAGCGTAATGCTGTTGAGACGTTAGAAGGTTCTGTTTTGGTATTAGCCGGTGCAGGAACAGGCAAAACAAGAGTTTTGACAGCGCGCCTTGCTCATTTATTAAACACAGGTCATGCTTATCCGTCTCAAATTTTATCGGTAACATTTACGAATAAAGCCGCGCAAGAAATGAAAGAGCGTGTAAGTAATCTTCTTGGGGGCATTCCTGTAGATGGATGGTGGCTAGGGACATTCCATTCATTAGCGGCTCGTATGTTGCGTAATCATGCTGATTTAGTCGGTTTATCAAGTAATTTTACAATTCTAGATCCTGATGATCAGATTCGTTTACTTAAACAATTAATGGAATTAAATAATATAGATCATAAGAAATGGATTCCTAAGGTTTTAATTAATATAATTGATCGTTGGAAAGATCGTGCTTTAACACCGGATCAGGTGAATTATAAGAATGTTTCTGAAATTGCGGATGGAAAATTAAAGCTTCTTTATCATCAATATCAAGAACGATTGCGCTCTATTAACGCTTGTGATTTTGGTGATTTGCTTTTGCATATAATTACTATATTCAAGAATCCGGAACATAAAGAAATTTTAGAAGAATATCATCGGCGTTTTAAATATATATTGGTTGATGAATATCAGGATACAAACGTAGCGCAATATCTCTGGCTGCGATTATTAGCGCAAGGTTCAAATAATATTTGTTGTGTTGGTGATGATGACCAATCAATTTATGGTTGGCGAGGTGCGGAAGTTGGTAATATTCTTAAATTTGAGCAAGATTTTCCCGATGCCAAGATTATTCGGCTTGAGCAGAATTATCGTTCAACTAATATAATTTTGCGTGCTGCCGGAGCAATTATTGCAAATAATACAGAAAGGCTGGGTAAGGAGCTTTGGTCAGAAGCCGGTGATGGTGAAAAAATTGCTGTGCATGGTTTGTGGGATGGAGAAGCTGAAGCGCGTTGGATTGGTGAAGAAATTGAACAGCTTCAACGTAAACAATATTCACTAAATGAAATTGCTGTTCTTGTACGCGCAGGTTTTCAAACCCGTGAATTTGAAGAACGTTTTATTAAACTCGGCCTTTCTTACAAAGTTATTGGTGGACAACGATTTTATGAACGTAAAGAAATTCGTGATGCTTTAGCTTACTTGCGCTTTGTAGTGCAACCGGCAGATGATCTGGCTTTAGAGCGCATTATTAACCTACCAAAGCGCGGCATTGGCAGTGCGACTATTAATACATTATATGCGTATGGACGAAGTCACGGAATTAATCTTTATGATTCCATTATGGATTTAACGCAAACCGATGAGCTTAGAGCTAAGGTTAAGGGCACGCTTATGAAGCTGATTGATGATTTTGCGCGCTGGAGGTCATTAGTTGATACTATGAAACACAGTGAGTTGGCGGCGTTTATTCTTGATGAATCAGGTTATATGAAAATGTGGCAAAGTGATAAAGCTCCTGATTCGCCCGGTCGGGTTGAAAATCTTAAAGAACTGATATCAGGTATGGAGTCTTACGATTCATTAGCTGAGTTTTTAGAGCATGTTGCTTTGGTGCTTGAGAATCATGATAATTCAGAAGGGGAGTTTATTTCTCTTATGACACTGCATGGATCTAAGGGGCTTGAATTTAATGCAGTATTTCTTTCTGGATGGGAAGAAGGACTTTTTCCATCTCAAAGAACTATGGATGAGAATGGTATTAAGGGTCTGGAAGAAGAGCGCCGCCTTGCTTATGTTGGGCTTACGCGAGCTAGAAAAAGAGCATATATATCTTACGTTGCAAACAGGCGAATGTATGGAAGCTGGATTAATGCTGTTCCATCCCGTTTTATTGATGAATTACCGAAAGAATGTATAAAATCCAGTGCAAATACCGGACTTTATAATGCCGGACGTTCCAGTCATTGGGATTCAAGCGGTTTTAAACCTCAGAAAAAACCAAAATGTCAAATTTATGAACGTAAGGTTATAAATAGTGAAGGTACAATCTTCTCACGTGGCGATCGTATTTTTCATGATAAATTCGGTTATGGTGTTATTACTAACATTGATGGACATAAGCTTGATATAAATTTTGAGCATTCTGGCCATAAGCGCGTTATGGATAGTTTTGTTGAGAAAAAGCTCTCATAATTTGCACCATATCAATTAACGTACTATATAGTTTATTGTTCATAACAAAGGTTGAGCGTTTAATGCGCATATTTTTAATTATTTTAACATTGTGTCTTGCTATTTCTTCCGGTCAGTTTGCTTTTGCGCGTTCCGAACAAATAGTTGCTGTGGTTAATGATGATGCTATATCACTATCGGATTTGAATAATCGCTTGAAATTAATAGCGGCTTCTTCCGGTCTTCCGCAAACGCCTGAGATTTATCAGAAATTATCAGGTCAGGTTATAGGCTCTTTGATTGATGAACAGATTATGTTGCAAGAGGCTCGTCGTCTTGAGCTTGAAATATCTCCTGAAGAGCTGGAAAATGGTTTTGCTGCCATTGCACAGCAAAATAATTTTACTGCCGAGCAATTTCGTATAATGCTTCAAAAAGGAGGCCTAAGCGTTATGACAATGCACAGGCAGGTTGAATCACAAATTGCATGGTCAAAGATTATTCAATCACAACTTCGCCCCAAGGTTTCTATTTCTGATAATGATGTTGATAATGTTCTTAAGCGTTTAAAAAACAGTAAAGGCCGTATGGAGTATTTACTTGCCGAGATTTTTCTACCTGTTGATTCTCCCAGAAATGAATCTGATGCGCGACAGCTTGCACAAAAATTAAAACTACAAATTAAAACCGGACAAGCACCTTTTTTCAAACTGGCACAACAATTCTCAAAAGCCGCTGGATCGTCACAAGGGGGCGGTATTGGATGGGTGCAAGCAGAACAACTCTCGGAAGAATTATTAAAAGCACTTAAAACAATAAAAAAAGGCGAAGTTAGTAATCCTGTTCGCTCTTTAAGTGGTTATCATATTTTATTGTTGCGTGATGTTCGACAAATCTCGGATGAAACAATACCTTCACGTAAAGATATTAAAAATGTACTTGGAACACAACGATTAGAACGTATGCAAAGACGTCATTTGCTGGATTTAAAGGCTGCGGCTTTTATTGAAAACCGTGTTAACTCTTGAATCGTTACCGCCATTGCGGGAAATTATTGCTGAGTATGATTTAAGGGCGCAAAAATCTCTTGGTCAGAATTTTCTTCTCGATCAAAATATTACCGATAAAATTGTACGTAAAGCAGGTGATTTAACAAACACTACTGTTTTTGAAATTGGGTCAGGCCCCGGTGGTCTTACAAGGAGTCTTCTAAGAGCGGGCGTTAAGAAAGTTATAGCTATTGAATTTGATTCACGTGCTGTACATGCATTAGAAAACTTGAAAGAAGCTGTTGGAGATCGTTTAGAGATTATTGAAGGAGATGCGCTGAAAATAAATTTATTAGATATTGCTGATGGCAAGTGCGCTATTGTTGCTAATCTTCCTTATAATATTGCTACACCTCTTATAATAAATTGGTTGCGACAAATTCGAGATATACCAAATGCGTATGTTTCTATGACTGTGATGGTACAAAAAGAAGTTGGACAAAGGATAACAGCTCAAGTAGGCGGTAAAACGTACGGACGTTTATCTGTTTTATCTCAGTGGCTTTGCAATGTATGTAATGTTTATGATTTACCACCATCTGCATTTACTCCACCGCCTAAAGTTTCATCGAGTGTGATTCATTTTACACCAAGGCTTTTAGAAGAAGAGCCGCCTGTATTTAAAACTTTGGAACAAGTCACAGCTATGGCTTTTGGACAACGAAGGAAAATGATTCGCTCAAGTCTTAAAATTTATAAGAAAGAACTGGAAAATCTTGGTATTGATACTACATTACGCGCAGAAAATCTCTGTGTTCAGGATTATATTAATATTTCAAAGGCCGTCCATAAGTCCACGGACAAAATTGGATAGACCCTGAACGCGCCGTCTTTTCAGGCGTTCTCCATCGAGAATACACTGTGCTTTATTAATAGCGCTATTAATGTCTGTATTTATAATGGAATAGTCATATTCCATATAATGAGATATTTCATTGGTGGCTTTAGACATACGGCCTTGAATTTGTTCTTCTGTCTCTTTGGTGTCTAATGAGCGGTTTCTGAGGCGTTTTTCAAGTTCTTGACGAGAAGGAGGCAATATAAAAACGCTTACAACATCTTCACGAACAATCTCGCAAAGCTGTTGTGTGCCTTGCCAGTCAATATCAAAGATAACATCTTTACTATCTTTAAGTGCTTGCTCTACAGGTTCTTTTGGCGTTCCGTAATAATAATTGAATACTTTGGCGTATTCCAGCATTTCACCATTTTCAATCATATCTCTGAATTCTTCCGGTGAAACAAAATAATAGTCTTGTCCATGAACTTCACCGGCGCGCCTTGGTCTGGTTGTCGCAGAAATAGACATCATAACATCATCATTATTTTTAAGAAGCGCACGTGTAATCGTAGTTTTACCGGCTCCAGAAGGAGATGACATAACATACATTAAACCGCGTCGTTTTAGCTCAATCAAAAATATACCTCCGTTTGTATTATTATAATCATTTTTTGATATCATCATTTTACTCTCAAAGTAGTTAACATGATTAAGATCATCGCTCAATAAGGTTTTTAAAATGCTGAATAGTTATAAAAAGCCCTGTTTATGTGTCCTCGTTATTGTCCTTACGCTCGGAATTTTATACGCAGATAAATTTCACGACAGAACCTAGTAAAACAAGTAGATCAATAAGTTTTTTGTCCGTAACGCGATCCAGAATATGAAAAAATCGGATTTATAGGTAGTAAAGATGGGTCTTTAAGAAAATATCTAAGTAAAACTCTAGATAATTACACTCTTTAACTCTTGAACTCAGGATATCCTTCATCGGGTATCTGTGTAGGTTAGAGGGATTGCCATTTTATCCTTCATTAAAGACGGCGGAAGTAAGATTGATAAAGCAGCCTTAAAACGTCATGTGCAGGAATATCCTGATTTGTTTTTGAGAGAACGTGCGGTTAAAACAGTTCATGCGTGGATGAAAAATTTTCTGATTAAAAAGTTTAAAAGCTATAGCTCTTTTAAGCAAACTTATAATATTTAGGTAAAGTTAAATCTTGTAATCCATTATTTCTAATGATAAATATCATTTGTTATTAACATATACATTAGTATTTTATCCCTTAATTGTAACGAATGGAAAATTTTATCATGTCCTTAGCACTCGCTCCCTCAACATCTGAAGAATTTATTGTTAATACCTATACAGACAATGGACAATATCGCCCTTCCATAGCTTCTTTTTCCGATGGTGGCTTTGTAGTTACATGGCAGAGTAGGGATCAAGATGGTGACGGTTATGGCATATTTGGTCAACGCTACAATGCTGATGGAACTACTAACGGTAATGAATTCCAAATTAATACGTGCACTGATTCTTGGCAAGCAAGTGGTTCTGTAGCAGCATTATCTGATGATGGTTTTGTAGTTACATGGGAGAGCTGTGGTCAAGATGGTGACGGTTATGGCATATTTGGTCAACGCTACAATGCTGATGGAACTACTAACGATAATGAATTTCAGATTAATACATATATTAACAATGGCCAAGTAAATCCTTCTGTGATAGCATTTTCCGATGGTGGCTTTGTGGTTACATGGGAGAGCTATACTCAAAATGGTGACTATTCTGGCATATTTGGTCAACGCTACAATGCTGATGGAACTACTAACGGTAATGAATTTCAGATCAATACACACACTGATTCTTACAAAGATGATCCATCTGTAGCATCATTATCTAATGGTGGCTTTGTAGTTACATGGGCGAGCGATGATCAAGATGGAGACCATTCTGGCATATTTGGTCAACGTTATAACGCTGATGGAACCACTAATAGCAATGAATTTCAAGTTAATACATATACTAATTCCTTCCAAACTTTTCCATCTGTAGCATCGTTATCTGATGGTGGCTTTGTGGTTACATGGGATAGCGGTGGTCAAGATGGTGACGGTTATGGCATATTTGGTCAACGCTATAATGCTGATGGAACTACTAACGGTAATGAATTTCAGATCAATACATATACTGATTCTTACCAAGGTCATCCTTTTGTAACATCGTTATCTGATGATGGTTTTGTAGTTACATGGATGGGCGGTGATCAAGATGGTGACGATTGTGGCATATTTGGTCAACGCTATAATGCTGATGGAACTGTTAACGGTGATGAATTTCAAATCAATGATTATAATCTTAATAATCAAATGTATTCTTCTGTAACAGCACTTTCCAATGGTAGCTTTGTAGTTACATGGGAGAGTGATGGTCAAGATGGTGACTCTCACGGCATCATAGCAAGAATCTTTACAATAGATACTCAGACAGGAACATCCGGTGATGATGTTTTAAAGGGTAATGATTACGTAGATGATGTTATTTATGGTCTGAACGGTGAAGACAAGCTCTATGGCAAAGATGGTGATGATATCCTTTATGGTGATTTAGGCGATGATTATTTACGTGGTGGCGCAGGAAATGACACGCTTTACGGCGGAGCAGGTAATGATACCATTTATGGTGATCTTGGTAACGATACTTTAAATGGCGGTGATGGTGAAGATATCCTTAAGGGCGGTGATGGTGAAGATATCCTTAAGGGCGGTGATGGTGCTGATACCCTTTATGGTGAGGATGGTAACGACATTCTAAATGGTGACAATGGTGAAGATATCCTTAAAGGTGGCAATGGAGAAGATACTATAAATGGTGGTTATGGTAATGATCGTCTCTATGGTCAAAATGACGACGATACTTTAAATGGTAGTTTTGATAATGATTACTTACGTGGTGGCAGTGGTCATGATTATCTATTTGGCGGTTACGGAGAGGACACACTTTATGGCGATGATGGAAATGATTATCTAGGTGGCAATGAAGGAGATGACACACTTTATGGCGGTGAAGGAAATGATGTACTTGAAGGTGGAAAAGGTCGTGACCGTTTGCAAGGTGATAGCGGAGATGACACTTTCCTCTTTTTTGCAGATGATGCTATAGACGGAAATGTAGATCGTATCGTTGATTTCAGTACAACAGAAGGCGACGTTGTTGAATTTGAAAATGTTCTTATCGGTTATGATCCGCTCAGTGATGCTATATCTGATTTTATTACCTTAAAAGAAACATCAACTAACACTTACATTAAAGTTGACGCTGATGGTAATGGCACTGATCATGAAGCTCAATATATAGCCCGTATAGAAGGCATTACAGGACAATGGAGTGATGCTCAGGACATGATAGATCAAGGCGATCTTATTATTCTCTAAAGAGCTATTTTGATAGAGCTATTTTGCTAATGAAAATCTAATCACTTTTTTATTATGCACTCGCTGCATTAATGCTCTCTGCTATATGGGTCAGTATAAAACTACTCACCTACATAAGAGCCAATGCACCGCCTTCAATTTGTCCTGTACCAATAGTAACTCCGCTATAAACTTTCCTTGATACTTCACTACCGGGATCACCGGCTTCTTCCTGAAATGTGGAAATAGTTACACCAGCCCAACGCAAAATATTATTAGGGATAGCATCAATCAATTTAAAAGAACTTAAACCAATCATATAACAAATAATAACGTACATTGCTGTGTAAAAAAACATATCAATAGGAGCTCTAAAAAAATTTGTTTCTTCTTGAAAATTATTACCGGCTCTTGCAGATTCCATATCAAAACCACCAGCATTAGAAACCACAAGATCAAAAACATCATTAAGAACATTAACCATAGCACTAAAAAGTGCAATACTGGCTAGCAAACCAACAAGCATTAAGATAGGCCTTAAGAAAATTTCTAAAAGTAAAAAATACCCATTAGTTGCCGCAGGCCCCGGCAATCCTTCACCATCAATTCTAATAATATGCGCTAACGCCCATAATGGCATTGCAACAATAGCTTCAAATATACTTTTAACCCATCCACTCACAGCAAAAAGAAAATAAATAAAGGGCAAAATCGGCAATATATAAGATAAAATAAAGCTCATAGCTAAAGAGGTTGTACCAAGCGTTTTTAAAAAATTACTATGGGCTTTAAGTTTTTTCTTTACACTTGTATCCATATCAGCTCTGGCTAAAAGACTACCCATAAACCCGAAACCTAAATTTCTAACAGAAGCCTCCATCATTGACCTACCGAGACTGCTAAGCTGTGCCAAAGGATGAATATCAGAATTATTTCTTATACTAAAAAGTCCATTTGTTCCAAAAATAAAATTAATTGCATCTATTACAACACCATGACTTATTTTTTGTTCATGCGCGACATCCCATACAAGATAAGCATTCCGCATAGCAGGAGCAATCTCACTATCTAAATTCCTTGGAAAATTTACGTTCTCACCAGATGCCAATATTGGATCAAAAATAGAAGTAGCTGTAATATCAGCACTTATCATTCTCCGCTGACTTGTAATCGTTTCCAAAACATATGGATATCTATACGGCTTTGGAGAATTAAGAATAGCAGCCCCAATATCCCCATTCATTTGTGCAATTCTATTATACCAAAGCGCTGCACCGGCCCATCCTTTAGACCTAATACTATCCGAAATATTCCACACACCATTATCAATTTCTTGTTGAATTAAGTTTGGTAAATTTGTACGTAAATAACTAGTATATTCATCTATCTGTAATGCTCTAAAATCATCATCCACAATAAATGAACAGCTTAAATGTCCTGCCCCTCCATAAAATGCAGCAACAACGCACGTTGCATATTCTGTAGATTGAGGGTTTAGCCACATTCTTTGCAATAAATTATAATAAAGCTCTTGAATTGCATAAGAACCGGAATGCGCCGCTCCTGCAATACTGGCTCTATCAGTATTAATAATACTAAGCCTAATTTCACCACAATATGGAAAAACACTACCCTCATGTGTTTTATATGTTTCATTATTCGGATCAAAAGCACCAAAACGAATAATAATATTATCATTATTTGAAAATTTAAGAGCATCACTAAAAGAAGTAGACGAAAATTTTAACATATTATCATTATTTATAACAAGAGGCCTTTCTCGTTCTTTTCTAACAATATATGCACGTATCCCTTCTAGCCTTGAAGTAGGTAAATTAGACTCGTGAGTATACGCATATTCTTCAAGAATCTTACAAGTATTTGCTATAAACATAAATTGAGTTAATATCGTTATTTCTGGAATATTTGGCGTAGCAATTAAAGTATTCGGATCGCCCAATAAAGACATATTCCCCGTTGCTGATGCCTCAAGTGTTTGATTAAACTGACCCCAAGCATTTGTTGCAAAATTTGATCCTGTTTTTGCTACCCAAAAAGTAATAATCTGAGCAGCATTCAAACCTTCATTTTTAGAACCAATATTAAGTGGAACCAAAAGCGCGAGAAAAACAATTAAACGAATAGGAACCCACACCTTATTAGCACGTTGACCAAAAGGTATACCGGTCGCGGCTGTTTCTGAAACCATAGCCACAACAAAATAAAGAATAATAAAAACAGAAACAATAAAAATACCAAGAGAATAAAAACGCAACAAAGTATGCAATGCTATATGCATTGGCAATGGATAAGCATTAGGAGTTGAAACAGGCAAATCTTTAGTCCCACCAAGACAATCAACACCTATCTGGGAAATACAAGAATTAAAAATACCTTGTGTACCAAAAACACGATCTAAAATAATAAAAGCCAGATCTTGAGCAGGATGATTTGATTGTGGTGCAAAACTAGATGTAACCTTTAAAACATCCTCAGGAGAAATAGCAAAAGCTTGCTGAGAAAACATTGTTGCTAACAAAAGTGCAAATTGCACAAGCAAAAGAACAAAACCAATCAATATCATAAAGAATATAATTATCTGATCTATATTCTTACGGCTCATTACAAGATTATTAGCCGCTTCTGCAATAACATGACGAATACCATAACAACCAATATTTTGTGGCTTTAAATAAGGATGCGATATCGGCAAAAGACGTAAAGCTTGATAAATAATAGCGATAAGATACGCTGTATGCGAAAAACCAGCAGTAAAAATCTCAAACAGGCGTGGAGCAAAGCCTGGGAGAAGAGTATATTTCAAAACCTTTCCGCGTAATGTACTCATAATTTTTTATCGATAAACTCCAATCATTATTCTTTATCTACCAATCCTACGATTTCTTAACGACCTCCTAACAAATTACCAAGTGATCTTCTTTGTGATGGAGATGGTTGATTACCACCTGTAGGAGGAGGTGATGATGGTGGACTACCTCCTGTAGTAGGAGGAGGTGGTTGATTTCCTCCTCTTGCAAGACTTTGCATTGATGCCCCAAGACCGCCACCAATTTGTGAAAGAGCTTGCTGCGCACCGATCCATGCTGTACCTACAAGACCTGCCGCAGGATCTTCACGCTGATCATTAAATGTAGCAAGACTTTGCCCCATCCAGCGCAAAATATTATTAGGAATAAGATCAATCAATTTAAACGAAGACATGGCCATCATATAAACAATAATCGCATAAACAACTGTAAAGAAAAATTGATCAACGGGACTACGCATAAACTCAATCAATTGTTCACCAATACCAGAGTTTGCTTCATATTGCGCATCAAATCCACCAAGATTTGCAGTGACAATATCAAATATCTGATTCATAACAGAAACCATAGCTGAGAAAACTGAAAGACTTGCCAAAAGACCAAAAATAATAAGAATCGGTCGCAAAAATATCTCAAAAATCAAAAAATATCCATTAACAGCAGCTTGCCCGGGCAAGCCATTACCATCAATGCGAATATGAGCAAGAGCCCAAAGAGGAGCACCAACCAAAGCTTCAAAAATACCCTTTATCCAACCACCAACAGCAAAAAAGAAATAGATAAACGGCAAAAACGGAATTACATAAAAAAGAACAAATCCTATCGTTAAACTAGTCGTAACAATAGTCATAAGAAATCCTATTGCTGCTGATGAAACACTACCTAACTGACGACTTACAGATGTAGAAAGAACAGCGCCACCAATACTACCTATAGCAGAAATTGTTAAATTACGAATAGACGCTTCAACTAACGAACGCCCAATTCCAACTAATTGTGCAAGAGGGTGTACGTCTGGATTCCTTCTAATACTATATAAACCTTCCGTTCCAAAAAGAGCCTTAATACCATCAATCAATATATTTCCTGTTGCTGTAGTATGAGATGACATTGTACCACCACTAGTTGTCCACCATCGAAAAGCTTTATCAAACGTATTAGCAAACGTTTGTTCACCAGGAAATCTTTCTGGAACAGCTCTTCCGCCGGACATTATAGGCCTAAACATATCCATATTATCAGCTACTGAACCATCATATCGGCTTCTTACCTCTATAATATTCGACATAACATCCGGATAACGCATAATAGAAGGTAATGATTGAACAGCAGTAGATATAATACCATTTAACTCTGCTACTTTATTATACCAAATACCGGCAGCAGCCCATCCTTTATGATTAAATGTCAGACTATCTTCTTTCCAAGTTTCAGATTTAGCTTGCTCAGCAACAGCACCGGTATCAATCTCCAGTATATATTTCTCTATCTTTGTATTATTAGAATTCCCACTTAAAACAGTATCCAAATCACGTCTCATAAAATCCTGCATATTCGCTGCAAAATTTCTAGGTGGCTCAGCTGTGTTTAATACAAAGCTTTTAGGATGATTCAAAGAATCATCAGGATTAAAAAAATGAACAAACCAAAGATCTTGAATCATATACCAATAATAACGTTGAAGAATTTCCGCCGCAGGTTCAGGTGGATTATTACTACCTGGTATGCGCGGATCAAGTAACGGAATTGATATCTCTCCACATTTAGGATCAACGATTCCATCAAATATATTTACTTGATTTGAATTATTAGCTTGATTTGAATTATTAGCTTGATTTTGAGCAACAAGTTTATCTCCAAATCTAAGTGTTACTCGCTTATTATTTCTTGCAAAGTCAAGAAGATCCTCATAAGTCATAAATTTTTTTACTGTTGATTTATAATTACCGTTATAATAAGCATCGGGCAATTTCTTATATCGAGAATCTCCATTTCCTGTTCCTATTACATTTCCTCTAACAAGATATGGTTCTATCTTTGTTATATTTCCACTTATTGGACTTGCTTTATACATTTCTGCACAAGTACGAGCAACAAACATAAATTGTAAAAGATTGCCAATTTCAGGAATATTAGGACGAGATACCAACCTACTAGTCTCACCTAAATACGTGGTGGTAATAGAATCATTAAAAACATTCCATCCATTTGTCGCAAAACCAGAACCAAACTTTGCAGCATAAAGTGCGATATATTGCGAAGAGTTTAATCCATGACCAACCGGTATTAAAAGACCAAATGCAAAAACCAGACGTAAAGGAGCCCATACTTTATTAAAGCGCTTACCAAAAGCTGTGCCTGTTTGCGCTGTTTCTGCAATAATAGTTACAATAAAATAAAGCGTAATAAATGACGCAACCACAAGCAACCCGACACTATACATCTGAAACATCTGATGAAGAGCAATATGAATAGGAAATGGAAAACCCGTATTCTCAATATCCCATGGATCAACCAAACTCTTAGAAGTCGCTTCTTTAACATCCAAAACACAATCCACATTAGCTTGTGCAACACAGGAATTAAATAAATCTGGCACGCCAAAAACAAGATCCAACATAATATAAGCAAGGTCTTGAGGTGCTGTAGCTACCGGAGTTAAGAAAAAACCGGCAAAGTTTGTCGGCATGGCAGCCATAACAGGTTGTGCAAAAAGCGAAAAAACAAAAATAGAAAGCTGTACAAAAATTATTCCAAGCCCAAACAAAATTACAATAAATAAAAGTATCTGATCAATATTTCGTTTATTTACAATCAGATTATTCGCAGCTTCAGCTACAACATGACGAATACCAAAATAACCAATATTCCGTGTATCAAGATAAGGATGCTGTGCAGGTAACAAACGAACAGCTTGATAAACAAGAGCAATAAAAAATGGAATATAATTAAATCCTGAAATAAACAATTCCTGCAACCGGGGTCTAATACCCGGCAAAACAGCATAATTAACAAATTGTTTCCTACTAATACTCATTATTTCTTATTTATTTTCCAAGTTAAATTATATATTATTTTTATTCTAAATTTATTATCTTCCCATTTCTGTAGCAAATTTCTGTAATCCTCCAGCAGTTTTTTGTCCTACTGTCAAACCACCAAGTGAAGCATATTTAGTAAATCCTTCTTTAGATTCTTCATTAACATCAGCAAAACCAGAAACACTAACACCCATCCAACGTAGTAAAAGATGAGGAATCCTATCAATTAACTTAAAAGAAGAAACAGCCAACATATAAACAATAATCGTATAAATAACAGTAAAGAAAAATTGGTCGATAGGACCTCTTGATATAGTATAATCAGAGATTATTGTTACATTTGGATTTTCTTCATATCCAGTGAGGTTAGTTGCAACCAAACTCCATATAAAATTAAGAACCCGTATTTGTGCAGTAAAAATAACCATCGATGCAACAAGGCCAAATACAATAAGAATAGGCCTTACAAATATATCAAAAATCAAAAAATAACCATTAGAAGCAGCATCTCCAGGCAATCCCTCACCATCTATTCTTAAATGAGCCAGAGCCCAAAGCGGCGTGCCGACCATAGCTTCAAATACACCTTTAACCCAAGAACCAACAGCAAAATAAAAATAAAGAAACGGTAAAAATGGCAAAATATAATAAAGAACTATCCCAGCAGTCAACCCAATTATCGCAGTTGAAGCAAGAAATTTACTCATCATATCAAGCGCTCCTCCTGTTGCGTTATTAAATGATGCAAGACGACCACTACTAAACCCAGCCAAAGATGATACGGCAACATTTCGAATAGCACTATCAACAAGCCCCTTACCAACAGCAGAAAGCTGAGCCAAAGGATGAATATGCTTATTTTTACCACGCATATCAAAAAGTCCCTCGGTTCCAAATATAAGATTTATGGTATCTTCAAAAACATTACCAGTAACAGTCTTTTTACTTGATTCATAATCAGAATCATCTTTAGCCCAATATCTAAATAAATTATTCATTGCCGTAACAAATTTCTCAGCACCAACTATAGGCGATACCCCACCATTGAAATTTATCAAAGTTTCAGTTGACGTATCAGGTGTAAAACTTTCAAGTCCGGAAGCGCAATTAGAATCTTCTCTACACTTCTTTCTAAGACTTTCTTCCATAAGTAACGGAAATAAAGTTGGCGTCGGTATGCTCATTATAGCGCCAATAAAAGCACCATTCATTTGCGCAATTTTATTATACCAAATACCTGCCCCGCCCCATCCACGATTTAAAATTTCATTGCTAACTTCCCTATCAATTGCATTTTCATTATATTTTTCCCAAGCATCTTCAATTTCTGAAGCCAAAATTGCCTTATAATGAGAAACCAATTTTCCTTTGAGATCAGTAGATATCTCGTCATTACAATTATCAGGACAGTTTGGTAAATCATCTCTTAAAGAACATCCAATCCTACATTGTAAATCTGGAGCTTCTAAATTAAGCTCTACATGACGTTGAGACATTTTAATAAGCAAGTTTGCTGGAACGTTATTATTGCCTGCATTGCCAATTGAAGGAATGCCGTACCATAAAGTTTTAATCAAATTAAAATAAAAATTTTGAATTTGATCACCACCGCCATAAGTTGCGCCTTGTCCACGATTAGAAAGATCACCAATAGTAATACGTATCTCACCACAACTAGGCTCAGTATATCCAAGATGTGAATTATATCTTGGATCAGGCGGACCCACCCTAGGATATCCACTCATACCAAAACGAATAATAATATCTTCATTTTCATAAAAATCCAAAGCATCAGTATATGGTGTTGATTCTTCAACTAACACATTTGTCCTTTGATCTCCCGACCAAGGAAAGGCAGTTTTAACCATATAAGGCTTAATTATTGATTCACTTCCAGGTGGCAAATGCGGCAAAGACATGTCTAAACTTTGAGCATTCGCACCTATCATATCCTGTCGTTTCCAATAAGTATAAGCACAACCATGAACTAAAGACATAAACTGTACAACAGGAGTAATATCAGGTGTTTTAGGAAGCCCAACTAACGTTTCTGTTTCACCGGCAGGATTGCCCATACCTCCACTCTTAATTGTATTATTAAAAAGCACCCATGCGTTAGTAGCAAACCCAGAACCGGCTTTAGCTGAAAATAACGTAATATACTGTCCTGAATTTAATCCATAATTAATAGGAACAAGCATCCCCAATGCTACAATCAGCCTGATTGGAACCCATATATTCTGAAAACGCTGCCCAAAAGGTGTACCCGTTACAGCTGTCTCCATGATAACAACAAGGATAAAATAAAGAAAAATAATAACGCCAATTAATAATAATCCAATAGAATAAAATTGGAATATACTGTGCAAACCGATATGAAACGGCTGCATTCCTGAAGCCAAAACATCAGTACATGTACCTCCAGCCGTACAAAAAAGACCCGGCACACCAAAAACATTATCAAGCAATAAAAATGCAATATCATTAAGAGTTGACGGAGCGCCAACAGTCCCTACTGCTAAAGGCTCAGGCGTTGCAAACATACTTGCTGCAAGGGCAGGTTGAATAATATAAGCATAAATTAACAAGACAAATTGCAAACAAAGAACAACAATGCCGGACAAAGAAACAATAAAAATAAAGATCTGATCTATATTTTTCCAACTCAACGTCAAATTATTAGCAGCCTCAGCAATAACATGCCGTAAGCCAAATTTGCCTAAATTCTCTGGTCGTAAATAAGAATGATTAGAAGGAAGAATGCGAACAGCGCCATAAATGCTAGCCATAAGAAAAGCAAGATAACCAAAACCAGAAGCAAACAAATCCCTTGCTCTGGGAACAATCCCAAGCATAATCACATATTTAGCAACTTTTCTTGTATTTATGCTATGCACGTTAATAAACTCACCACTCTTTAGATTCTACCGCGTAACTCCTTAAAATTTTAGACAATTTTGATTAAATATCCTTTAATTTTAGCATTTTTATCATTATAAATGTTAAAAAAGTTGACACAATTTAAACACAATCTCATAACCGATTGTAATAATTGAGTTTTTACTCTTGCTCTCATTTGCACACATAATGGTGTACGTGTCTAATTTACAATAAAAATCATGTGGATTATTAACAGATAATAATAAAATAAATATAAATTTAACAAAAATCACAATTTCCCTTCATAAAAAGATAGAGTATTTTTCTACACTTTTCACTCTGGACGAATACTCTGCTTTGCTTTAGTCTCCACAGACTGAATCAAACTGTAATCTATAGCAAAAATAATATGACAGCAAAGACTGAAACATTTGCAAGAGACATAAAAAAATACACAGATTCACTACTGAACTATGCACAAAATTTATGTCAAAGCATTGGAGCATTTATTCTTACTTTTTTTCAAAAGTCAGGTAAATTATTTATGTTTATGGCACGTTCCATCATGCATTGTTTTGTTCCACCATTTTTCCCCGCTCAGCTTTTAAAACAACTTATTAATATTGGTTATTATTCTTTGCCGGTTGTTGGTATGACAGCTTTATTTACAGGAATGGTACTTGCGTTACAAAGCTATACAGGATTTACCCGTTTTAATGCGGAAGGAGCAATTGCCGGTGTAGTAGCACTATCTGTCACAAGAGAGTTAGCACCGGTTTTAGCTGGTCTTATGGTTGCTGGACGTGTTGGAGCATCAATTGCCGCAGAGATTGGAACAATGCGGGTAACAGAGCAAATTGACGCAATGAAAACATTATCTGTTAATCCGTTTAAATATCTAATTGCCCCGCGTTTAATAGCAGGAACTTTAACATTACCATTATTAGTATTTATCGGTGATATTATAGGTGTGTTTGGCGGTTATGTTGTAGCCATTTATAACCTTGGCTTTTCTCAAGGCTCTTATCTCTCTCAAACATGGGATGTTCTGGAAACAATGGATGTTGTGTCCGGTCTGGTAAAAGCGGCAGCTTTTGGTTTTATAGTAACTATGTTGGGTTGCTATCATGGTTTTAATTCGCAAAGAGGTGCGCAAGGCGTAGGTAACGCAACAACAAATGCAGTTGTATCATCATCAATTATGATCTTGATTTTCAACTATATTATGACACAGATTTTTTTCTCATGACATTTCATAACGACACTAAACAAGATGAACAAAAACAAGACAGGCAGATGAAAAAAGATCAGGATATCTGCAAATTACAAATGAAAGATGTTAAAAAAGCCTTTGATGACAATCAGGTTTTAAATGGTATTAATTTATCCGTTGCTACAGGAAAATCATTAGTTATCATTGGCGGATCTGGAACAGGAAAATCTGTAGCACTAAAATGTGTATTAGGACTACTTACACCGGATAAAGGCTCTATCGTGATTGATGGACAAGAAACTATCAGGTTGGGAACAAGAGATCGTGATATTCTTATGCGTAAATTCGGTATGTTATTTCAAAGTGCGGCCTTGTTTGATTCCATGACGGTTTGGGAAAATATTGCTTTTGGCCTTATACAAGGACGCAACATGTATCACAAAGCTGCAAAAGATATAGCTTTAACTAAAATAAAAGCCGTTGGTTTAAAACCTGAAGTAGCAGACATGTATCCGGCTGAAATATCTGGCGGTATGCAAAAGCGCGTAGGACTTGCCAGAGCTGTAGCTGCAAGCCCTGAAATTATCTTTTTCGATGAACCAACCACCGGGCTTGATCCCATTATGGCTGATGTTATTAATAATTTAATTGTGGAACAGGTTAAAGAACTTGGCGCAACAACTCTTTCCATTACTCATGATTTAGCTTCTGCTCGAAAAATTGCTGATTATGTAGCCATGATTCATGAGGGTAAAATTATCTGGCATGGTGATGTGAGTGATCTGGATCATTCAGAAAATGAGTATGTTGATCAATTCATTCACGGTAGAGCAGATGGTCCCATTACGTAAAAAATTGCGTAGGAATGCACTATGAAATATTTATGGTACGGATTTTTAGGATTATTTTCCCTAGGCTTTTTAGGATTAATTGCCGGAATTATCAGCATTGTCTATATATTTAGCTATTATGGACAAGATCTTCCAGAATATAGCCAACTCAAAAATTACAAACCACCAATAGTAACCAGACTTTATGCAGGAGATGGCCGTCTTATGGCGGAATTTGCGCAGGAAAAGCGTGTTTTTATACCAATAGAAGAAATTCCTGATTTAGTCAAAAAAGCTTTTATTTCTGCAGAAGATAAGAATTTTTATAAACATGAAGGTGTTGATTTATTTGCTATTACTCGGGCGATAGTGGGTAACATTAAAAATATGGGAACAGGCCGTCGTCAAAAAGGAGCCTCCACAATCACACAACAAGTGGCAAAAAATTTCCTATTAACCAATGAAATTTCATATGAGCGTAAAATTAAAGAAGCAATTCTAGCCTATCGAATGGAAAGAGCAATGAGCAAAGAACGCTTACTAGAACTCTATTTGAATGAAATATTCATGGGAGCTAGAGTATATGGCATTGCTGCGGCAGCTTTACAATATTTTAATAAATCCCTCGATGAAATTAGCATTGCTGAAGCTGCATATCTTGCTGCTTTACCAAAAGCTCCAAATAATTATCATCCGATTAAAAAATATACAGCAGCAATAAACCGTCGTAATTGGGTTATTAATCGAATGAGAGAAGATGGTTATATTACAAACGGACAAGCTGAGCTTGCCATACTTTTACCGCTTAAAACAACAAAACGTGATGAATCAAAAATTGTAAAAGCACCATATTTTACAGAAGAAATTCGCCGTTTTTTAGTCGATCATTATGGAGCTGAAAGTCTTTATGGTGGTGGTATGGTGGTGCGAAGTTCCCTTGATCCGAATTTACAAGATATTGCTCAAAGAGCATTACAAAATGGATTGATGTCCTATGATAAGCGTCATGGTTGGCGAGGCGCAATTATTAATTTTGAGAACATACAAGACTGGCAGAAAAAACTTAATACTATCAAAATACCAGAAGATAAGCTTGAACATTGGAGAATGGCCTTTGTAATTGAAGTAAAATCTTCTTTGGTTTCTTTAGGCTTTAAAGATGACAGCACAGGTCATATAAAACTCGAAAATCTAGCTTGGGCGCGGAAATATTTAAATGAAGGATATAGCCGAGGATCAACTATAAGCTCTGCAACACAAGTTGTGAAAAGAGGTGATATAATTATGGTTGAGCCATTACATGATGAAAAAAACAATTATGCACTTCGCCAAGTACCGGACATACAAGGCGCTCTTATAGCTCTTGACCCGCATACAGGGCGTGTTTTAGCCATGCAAGGTGGCTGGAAATATGGTGTGTTTCAGCAATTTAATCGCTCTATACAAGCAAATCGTCAACCAGGATCAGCATTTAAACCATTTGTATATCTAGCTGCATTAGAAAATGGATTTACTCCGGCAACACTGGTTTTAGACTCTCCTTTTGCAATTGAAGATCGTCCGGGAAACATATGGAGTCCAACCAACTATTCACATGAATATTATGGTCCTACGCCTATCCGTATAGGCGTGGAAAAATCTCGCAATTTAATGACCGTGCGATTAGCTGATTATTTAGGTATGGAAAAAATTTCAGAAGTTGCTGAACGTTTTAACGTTACTAAAAATATGCCACATTTATTAGCAAATGCTCTTGGTGCAGGAGAAACAACATTGCTAAAACTATCCGCAGCATACGCTGTTTTTGTAAATGGAGGCAAAAAAATTACACCTACAATGATTGACCGTATTCAAGATCGCCGCGGTAAAACAATTTTTCGACATGATAAACGTCTATGTAAGGATTGTGGTGATATGATAAAATGGGAGAGACAAAACACACCTGAATTGCTTGATACACGAAAAACAATCACAGACCCACGCACAGCATATCAAATAACTTCTATTCTTGAAGGTGTTATTCAACGTGGCACAGGTGTGCGTATTAAATCATTAGGAAGACCGTTAGCAGGAAAGACCGGAACAACCAATGAATCCAAGGACACATGGTTTATCGGATTTTCTCCTGATCTGGTAGTTGGTGTTTTCGCCGGATTTGATGATCCGCGTTCAATGGGGAAAAGGGAAACAGGCTCTTCTGTCGCTGTACCGATTTTCAAAGACTTTATGGCACAAGCACTTAAAGATACACCCCTATTACCTTTTCGTGTTCCTCCGGGCATTCGCAATGTTCAAATTAATGCTGATACAGGAGTGCGTGCAAGTATCGGTGATAAAAGAGTTATTTGGGAATCCTTTGTCGCAGGAACAGAGCCTACGGATAATATGTATATTTTAGATGGAAGAGGGATTAATCTAATGCCATCCGTTATAAATGAACAAAACACTTCAGGCACGCCATCTAATGAAGCCAATATTGGAACCGGTGGTCTTTATTAAATCGTAAATAACGCTAGTAAAAATTACAGTTTATTGTTTTTCTTTGTAAATTTATAGTTTTACCTTATAATAACAAGTGCTGGCTTGCCAGTTATGACGCTAAACGTGGTTACGGAATAAGCGTTGTGGACCCGGGGGCAGTACCCGGCAGCTCCACCATTTTAAGTTTTTATAAAAAAGCTTAAAAGCATGGGGCTGAAACAGGATCGACACACGTAGTAAAGGTTTCTTGCGGCGTTCGGTGTTTCCGCCGTTACCGGATAATTTTGATAGTTGCAAATGACAACTCTCAGTTCGTAGCAACTAACGATAATTTCGTTGGTGATGTTCGCATTGCTGCCTGATTTGGCCGCTAGCGATAGCTACACTTTAATTCCTATCCACTAACCTGGATTGGGTGGGGCTTGCGGCAGCGCCTCGCAACAGAAGCTGTCGCATTTTATTTTTGATAGATTATTGCTTATAAGTTATTCTCAAAACAAACCTTTCCTAATAATGCTAAACATTCAGAAAAAACAAAGAGCAAATAATGACAAAATATAATTTAAGCTTTATTAGTGATGAACAAATACTTTTGCATGTATTAGATACAGTTAAAAAATATAGATTTGATATTGATTTAAAAGCATTTAATAAAAACTTAATTGATCCTATAAAACTAACTTTCGATTCAAAGATTTATAATAAAAGCATTTCTGATTTAATTGAAAACGAAGTTCTGCGACAAATAGATAAATCAAATACAAATCACATTGGCTATTTTCATCAAAATATTTTTAATCATTTTGGTGAAGGATGGAAAATTCCCGCCTCAGGTTATGATGTCATTAATGAAGGTAAAAAAATATTTGTTGAGATGAAAAACAAACATAACACAATGAATTCTTCATCATCACAAAAAACATATATGAGAATGCAACATACCTTACTTGAAACACCTGATGCGACTTGTTTGTTAGTAGAAGTAATAGCAAGAAATAGTCAAGATATTATATGGAAAAACTCCTTAGACGGACAACCTGTATCTAATGAAAAAATAAGACGTGTTTCAATAAATAAATTTTATGAGATTGTGACAGGGGATGCCTTAGCATTTAAAAAACTTTGTGAAGCTCTTCCTCAAATAATATCAGATGCCATTGATAAAACAAAAAATAATAGTATGAAAAATACAGTTTTTGATGAATTAAAGTCTATATCGCCAAACCTCATGAAAAGTATTTATCTACTATCATTTTCTAAATACGAAGGTTTTAACAAACTAGAGGTTTCAGAAATATAATGTATTCACCAGCGATAGTCGCAGACATTTTATCAGTAAGTAAAGCTACTCTAAACAAATGGGAAAAAAATGGCTCTCTTATTCCCTTTATTGATCCTATAACAAACAATAAAAAATACTTAATAGAACAGCTCCTACATTTTCCAAAGGTGCATGCAATGGCCAATAGTTCATGGAAAGCTGAACAAGCTATACTGCCAAACAAGCAATATAATTGTATTGAATTATTTGCTGGAGCAGGAGGTCTGGGGCTTGGATTAGAAAATGCAGGCTTTAATTCTCTAATGTTAAACGAAATGGATAAACACGCATGCTCGACTTTACGATTTAATCGCCCACATTGGAACATAATAGAAAGAGATGTTACTAATGTTAACTTTAAAAAATATAAAGGAAATGTAGATTTATTATCAGGAGGCTTTCCTTGTCAAGCCTTTTCTTATGCTGGAAAAAAACTCGGATTTGAAGACACGCGAGGCACACTATTTTTTGAATTTGGGAGAGCATTAACAGAATGTTCACCTAAAATATTTCTTGCAGAAAATGTACGGGGTCTTGTTTCTCATGATAAAGGACGAACTCTAAATACAATAAAAAATGTTCTTAATGATCTAGGATATACGTTAATAGAACCTAAAATTCTACAAGCCATATTTTATCGTGTGCCTCAAAAAAGAGAACGGCTTATAATAATCGGAATTAGAAATGATTTAGCTAATCATATAAATTTTTCATGGCCAGAACCATATCATAGAATAATGACTATGAGAGACGCATTAAAATCAGGAGAATTATATCCTTGTGATGTACCATTATCCGATGGACAAAAATATCCAAAACGAAAAGCAGAAATACTTAGCCATATTCCACAAGGTGGATATTGGAGAGATTTACCAGATGAGCTTCAAAGAGAATATATGCAAAAAAGTTATTTCCTTGGTGGTGGAAAAACAGGTATGGCTCGACGCTTATCATGGAATGAACCTAGCTTAACTTTAACTTGTGCTCCTGCGCAAAAACAAACAGAACGATGTCACCCTGAAAAAAACAGACCTCTTACAGTTAGAGAATACGCTAGAATACAAACATTTCCTGACAATTGGAAATTTAGCGGATCAATATCTAATCAATATAAGCAAATAGGGAATGCAGTTCCTGTTAATCTAGCTACTGCTGTAGGACGTAAAATAATAGATATGTTAAATAATATGCACAAAATAAAACAAAACAATAAAACTCAGATTAAAATAACTATACCTCTATGAAAACTAAAACTGTTCATATTATTGCAGGTCCTACGGCAAGTGGGAAATCTATTAAAGCACTAGAATTAGCTAAAAAGTTAGACGGTGTTATTATAAATTGTGATTCTTTGCAGATATACAATGATCTTCCTATACTAACCGCACAGCCATCAAAACAAGACAAAAAAATAGTACCGCACAAGCTTTATGCTACACGCCATCCTAATGAAGTTTGTTCTGCCGGACATTGGCGGGAAATAGTAGAGCCAATTATTAAAAAAGTATTTAATGAAGGTAAGACTCCTATAATTTGTGGTGGCACAGGGCTTTATATCAAAGCTTTAATAGATGGTCTTTCTCCTATGCCGGATATTCCTGATGAAATTCGCGCTCGTGCTATTGAAATGCAAAAAAAATGGAACTCTCCAACATTACATGCATATTTACAAAAATATGATCCGGTAATGGCTCAACGGCTTGATCCAAATAATAAGGCACGATTAATACGCGCATGGGAAGTTTTAGAAGCTACGGGCAAATCACTTGCTGAATGGCAAAAACTTGAACGTATGGCGCCCCCTGCACATTGGCATTTTGAGCTTCATAAAATTTTATTAGAACGTAAAGAACTTTATCAGCGCTGTAATCAAAGATTTGAAACAATGTTGAAAACAGGAGTGCTTAAAGAAGTAAATGCCTTTTCTGCACGCATTGATTGCGGAGACGTACAATCTAATGTACCCCTTACTAAAGCATTAGGATTTAAGCAATTACGTGCTTATCTGCGCGGTGAAATAAAAAAAGAACAAGCCATTGAACAATCTCAAATTCAAACACGACGCTATGCAAAACGTCAAATAACATGGCTTAGAAATCAATTTGTGGATTAATATCTCTTAAATTCTTTTTCAATTTCAGCTATTCCTATATCGTGTATAATTCTAGTTTAAGATATAAGTTTATAAAATCTATATCTCTGATATTTTTTAAGTAAGTTTCAAGGATAAAAATATGCAACAACAGTTATTTTTAATATTTAGTCTGGTGATATGCTTATTCTTGCCTGTTCACGCAAAAGCAGGTGAGCCACGTCTACTTGAAATGCATGATGACTGGGCAGCATATGTCTTTATTGAAAATAGCAACAAGGTTTGTTACATAGCAAGCAAGCCTAAAAAAGCTGAAGGAGACTACACACAACGTGGAAAAATCTTTGCTCTTATAACGCATCGTCCTGCCGAAGGCACAAAAAATGTCTTTAGCTATATAACAGGCTATAACTATAAAGCTGGTAGTAATGTAAATATCGAAATTGATGGAGAGCATTTTATTTTATTTACACAAGGTGATACTGGATGGGCACCTGATGAAGCGACCGACAATAAACTAACACAAGCAATTCGTAAGGGATCAAAAATGATTGTACGGGGAGTTTCTTCTAGAGGAACGGCTACAAAAGATACTTTTAGTTTAAAAGGCTCAGGTGCGGCACATGATAGAATTACTAAAGAATGTAGCTCATAAATGGAAAAACACAACAAGTATAGAAAGGCATGAATATGAAGTATATTAATGTTTCTAAGAAAATATCTTTAACAAAAGAAGCAAGTCAAAAAGATTTAAAACAAGCATTACTTGAGCGTGTAGGTCGTGTTTTCACTCTCGATAATATGACAGAACAAGAATCAGGATTTCAATTTTATGGCACAACAGGAACGTCTAACATATTTACAAAAAATGCATCTGTTGATATAACTGTAAATATTGTTAAAAATCAAGAGGTTGTCAGAATCCTTGTTTACGGGCATTCAAAAATAGCAAAAAACCTAACTCTTGCTTACGCTGGAATGTTTTTCCTTTTACTGTTACTTGGTTTATTACCTGGCTCTATTGAAACAAGCGGAGAAAGCAGTGATGCTCTTGATGTTATTGTTTTCATGCTTTTTGGAGTTTTCATTTTTTATGATATGAATAAAAAACTTCTTGAACCTCAAGAGCTTCTTCATCTAGCTCTTGAATCGCTGAATACTGAATTCGGTTAATTTTATTCTTAAATTCTTTATTTCATATTGTTCACAAACAATTGGAATTGCTTTAAAATTATGTTAGCTAATCAAAATTCACAGTTAAAAAGGACATTTAATGGCCTCAAAAAACGGAAACAGTTTTTAATTAAGCTGATACAATTTCATAAAAACATGGAGTATTTTATGATGCAAATATATGCATCAATTAAAAATAAATATGCGCTGCACAGATTTATCAAATTGCGCCAACGCCATATTTTAACAAAGAACAACAAGCTTCGTCTTCGCTATATAGCGGGATATTGCATTACTTTCCTTGCTTTAATAATTCTTGCTTTAGGCAATATTTCTAATAACTCTTTTATAAATTACTCTATTGGTCATTTGGAACAATTTGCACAAGCTATTTTAATAGTAGAAAAAAACTCTTCAGATACTATAAAAGATGATTCTCTGGCAAGAAATGCACTAAAAAACCATGTGTCCGGCGGCATTCGCAAAGCTTCTGTTGCTATTAAAAAATCACCAAAATCATTCCATAAAAATATGAAAATTGGAAACGGAGATACAATCTCTGAAGTCCTGCAAAAAGCTGGACTTAGTAGCTCAGAGGCTTATTACACGGTTAAAGCATTAAGCAAGTATTATGATCCTAAAAAAATAAAACCCGGACAAAGACTGAAGGTAAATTTTAAATCAGGAAAAGAAGGTGCTCTAATCTTTAGCAAAATGAGCATGAAAATTAACTCTGTAAAGACAGTAATTATAACAAAGGTTGCTGAAAAATTTATTTCCACTCTGGAAGAAAAAAAATTAAAAGAACGCTCTTACGCACGCACAGCAGAAATTGAAACTTCCTTATATGGATCAGCAGCCAAAGCCGGTATTCCTCCACAAATAATTGCAGAAATAATCCGCGTTTATTCTTGGGATGTTGATTTCCAGCGCGATATTCGTAATGGCGATAAAATTGAAGTTCTATACGAAACAGAAGAAACAGAAGACGGTAATTTTACCCATTTTGGTGATGTGTTATATGCAAATTTAAGTGTAAGCGGTAAAGAAATTCCAATATATCGCTATAAAATGAAGAATGGCCGCATTGATTATTTTGAACCAAACGGATTTAGTATCAAAAAAACCTTAATGAAAACTCCTATTGACGGAGCCCGAATTTCCTCTGGTTTCGGTATGCGTATCCACCCTATTTTAGGTTATGCAAAAGAACATAAAGGGATAGACTTTGCCGCACCGACAGGAACACCAATTTATGCCGCTGGTGATGGTGTAATTAATTTTAAAGGCCGTAAAAGTGGATATGGAAATTATATTAGAATACGACACAATTCAAAATTACAAACAGCCTACGCACACATGCATAAATATGCAAAAAATATGTGTAATGGCAAACGTGTCAAACAAGGACAAATAATCGGTTACGTCGGAACGACAGGTCGCTCAACAGGACCACATCTACACTACGAAGTCATAAAAAACGGGATCCAAGTAAATCCTAAAAGTGTTGACTTACCAATAGGAGAACAGCTTCTTGGAACTGAACTTGCTCAATTTAAAAGTTTAATACGTACTTTAAATCAACAATATGCAACTCTAAGTGAAAATCTAAAATTTGCTCAACGAGAAACTATTTCTAGATTCATAAAGAATTAACCCTTAATTTCAAATACTGCATCAATTTCTACAGACACTCCAAAAGGTAAATTAGGTGCTCCAACAGCAAATCTAGCATGCTTACCGGCTTCTCCCATAACTTCCACAATAAAATCAGAAGCTCCATTAATCACAGCCGGATAATCAATAAAATCAGACGTAGAAGAAACAAAACCTCCAAGCTTTACACAACGTTTTACACACGACCAATCACCATCAACCGATGCATTTACTTGAGCTAAAATATTAAGTGCGCAAGCACGCGCAGCATCTTGGCCTTGCTTAATAGAAAATGTATCACCAAGCTTGCCAATATGCATTTTCTCACCATTAAGAAAAGGAATTTGTCCTGACACAAAAATATGATTTCCACTAATAACATAAGGAACATAATTAGCAGCAGGTGCGGCTGCCTGTGGAAGTTTAAAGCCAAGCTTTTCAAGTTTTTCTACAATGTTCATGATTTCTCCTTTTGTATATGCTAATCATCTGCCATAATCGAAACCGTTTGTAAATAAATTTTGGTAAAATTATATGAGTCTTTTTAAATTTTTAGGAGTGCTTTCTCCAGCGCATATTAATTTTTTTAATTGGCTTCACAAAAAAGACTTTATAGGCACAGACCAATTAGGCAATAAATATTATCGTGGAAAAGCACGAAAAGGATATAAGAGAGAGCGTCGCTGGGTTATGTATAAAGGATATCCTGATGCTAGCAAAGTACCACCAGAATGGCATGGTTGGCTACATCATCAAAGCAATAAAGTTCCAAGTAATGATTGTAAATCATATCGTCAAAATTGGCAAAAACCACATATGCCAAATATGACAGGAACAAATCAGGCTTATCTTCCACCGGGACATATTTTAAAAGGTGAGCAACGTGATAAAGCAACTGGAGATTATGAAGTATGGCAACCAACAAAATGACATAAAGGATAAAAATATGACACGTAGTATTATTGAAACAATATTAGGAGCGCTTGTCCTTATAGTTGCCGGCATTTTTTTAGTATTTAGCTATAAAACAGCAAACATGGGTCAGGCAGATGGTATGGAAATTACTGCTGACTTCTCCGGTATTGGTGGTTTGGGAATTGGCGATGAAGTTCAGATCAGCGGTGTCAAAATTGGCACAATAACAAATGTAGAGCTTAACTCCGAAACATATCTTGCCCGTGTATTCATGAACGTAGATCCAGATATTGAACTACCAATTGATACAGCAGCCATTATCGGAAGCGAAAGTCTCATGGGTGGAAGATATCTAGCACTCGAACCGGGAGCAGAAGAAGACTTCTTGGAATCCGGTGATCGGGTACAATATACACAAGCCCCTCAAAATCTTGAACAACTACTAGGTAAATTTATATTCAGCATGCAAAATGACCCTAAAAAGTAAAATCACAGTTTTTATATTAGCTGTTTTATTCAGCATTCAACCTGTCTTTGCACAAAGCATTATTAACAGCGCGCAAAGCATGATAGATATGCCTATGGTAAAACTTCGCTCTTTAGATAAAATTACTGCGCGAACTATGACCTTTAAAGCTAATGTAGGCTCTACAATAAAATTCGGATCTCTTTATATCAAAGCACAAGCATGCCGAAAATCCACACCCATTGAAAAACCGGAAGCTGCAAGTTTTCTACAAGTATGGGAAATTGATAATAAAGATAAAGCTTTATGGATTTTTAGCGGATGGATGTTTGCTTCTTCTCCTGGACTATCTTCAATGGATCATCCAATCTATGACATATGGGTCTTAGATTGTTTAGAAAAAAATAAAGCACTATCTCAAAAATAAAACCAACTATACTCATACTGATTTTTCTTTTGCTTTGGAATCAACATCTAAGTTTTCTTTTTCTTCCTCTAATCCACCAAGATTTCCATCATCCAAAGAAGTTTCATTTTTATCATCTTCTATCAGTTTTTTATCTTTCAAATCTTCATTTTTATTTTCTATTTTTTCAATCTTTTCTTTTTGAATAGTACCACCTACCCGCCCTCTTCGCGTTTTTGCTTTAACTTCACCTGTAAAATTAGTTTTACACGCCGGACAAATAACCGGTCTCTTATTAAAATCATAAAAACGTATGCCACACTCTGTACAAATACGTTTTAACCCTCGTATATCAGCGACTGCACTCACTATTAACTCTCCTTAAAATTTTAAAAATAACCTATTGTCTTTCAGTTGCCAGCTTTTCCATACATTGTCAAATGGAATATGTAGAAAGCCATAGACCAACTTCTTATATCGTTATAGACTATAGTCAACAATATAGTCATTTTCATTTATACAAATCTTTATTTATATCCAACCAAGCCTACGACAAATAAATTATACTTTATGAATTAAATCCATATCAATTTCAACATTAGTAAACCTAACAAATGAACACAGATAAAAAAGGACGCAATCTATGACAAAAATTAAAAAAGTTGCCGTTATAGGCTCTGGAGTTATGGGGAGCGGAATAGCCGCTCAAGTTGCCAATGCCGATCTTCCTGTTGTGCTGCTTGATATTAAGCTTGAAGATAAAGATTTAGCTAAAGAAGCAGTAGCACGAATGCTTAAAACAAATCCCGCGCCATTCATGCACAAAAGCAAGGCAAAATTAATTACAACAGGAAATCTTGATGATGATCTTGATCTTCTTAAAGATTGCGATTGGATTATTGAAGTTGTTATAGAAGATATTGAAATCAAGCATGTAACTTATCAAAAACTGCAAAAATATCGAAAGAAAGGTTCGATTGTTTCTTCAAACACATCAACGATTCCTTTACATAAACTTGTTGAAAGAGAGCCGGATGATTTTGCAGCAGATTTTTTAATTACCCATTTCTTTAATCCGCCACGTTATATGCGTTTAATGGAATTAATTATTGGTGAAAAAACACACCCTGATGTAGTAAAGGTTATTCGTGATATTTGTGATGTTCAGCTCGGTAAAGGCGTAGTGCAATGTAATGATACACCCGGTTTTATTGCTAACCGTCTTGGTGTGTTCTGGCTTACAGCCGGTATAAATGAAGCAATTAAAGCCGGTATATCTATTGATATTGCTGATGCGGTAATGAGTCGCCCTGTTGGCATTCCCAAAACTGGCGTGTTTGGCTTGATTGACCTAATTGGTGTTGATCTAATGCCAAAATTATCTAGCTCTCTTTTATCAACTTTACCGGAAAAAGATGCATATCGTGATATTTTTATAGATCATCCTTTTATTCATCAAATGATTGATGCCGGATATACAGGTCGTAAAGGCAAGGGTGGCTTTTATCGTCTCTTCTCTGATAATAAAGACAAAAAAATCAAACAAAGTCTCAATCTTTCTCCAGAAGGAGCAAAACTCGGCTCTACATTCACAGAAGATCTATACATAAAATCAAACAAGAGTGCTGCAGGCTCTTTAATTTCCGTTAACTCTGGAAAAAAAGGTTTGAAAGCTGTTGTTAGTGCTGATGATGAAGGCGGACATTATGCATGGAATGTTCTGAGTAAAACACTTATATATGCCGCCTCTTTAGTTGGTGAAATAGCTGATACGATTTTTGATATAGATGAAGCTATGAAGCTTGGCTATAATTGGAAACAAGGGCCTTTTGAAATGATTGACGCGCTAGGCGCTAAATGGTTTGCAGAAAAACTAATTAGAGATGGCATCGAAGTTCCGGAACTTATTACTAAACTTGGAAATGATACCTTTTATAAAATTGAAAACGGCAAACGTCAGTATTTTGGTACAGATGGCAAATATCACAATGTGATTCGTTCTAATGGTGTCCTTTTATTACATGATATTAAACTTTCTTCTGAACCTGTAATGAAAAATGACAGTGCCTCTATCTGGGATATTAGTGATGGTGTTTTATGTTTTGAACATACATCAAAGATGAATATCTTTAATGAAAATACATTTGCTATGATTGATAAAGTTATTAAAACTATCAAT
Organism: Alphaproteobacteria bacterium; assembly: GCA_023140215.1. GTDB lineage: Bacteria > Pseudomonadota > Alphaproteobacteria > Micavibrionales > Micavibrionaceae > JAJRYK01. The sequence goes on along the minus strand of JAGLMC010000035.1, from coordinate 6,588 downwards.
GATAGTGCCGGTAAATATCGGGCATTAGTAATTTACAATGAAGCTTTACATTTTTCTGCCGGTGCAGATCTTGAACATATGATGCTCATGATAAATACGGCTATGTATTCTAAACTTGAAGAATTTATTAAAACCGGACAAAAAAGCATGATGGCCTTAAAATATGCGCCATTCCCCGTTATTAGCGCACCTAGCGGTATGGCTCTTGGCGGAGGCTGTGAGGTCTTGCTTACTTCTGATGCCATACAAGCTCATTCCGAAACTTATACAGGCTTGGTTGAGGTCGGTGTAGGTATTATTCCGACTTGGGGCGGATGTAAGGAAATGATCTTACGTTTTCAAGAAACCGATAAACAACTCAAACATGACGCAACCACAAAAGCCTTTGAAATCATTAATATGGCAACTATAACTAACTCTGCCGCTGATGCCAAAGCTATTGGTTATTTCCGTGAAAATAATGGCATTACTATGAATCGTGATCGTTTGCTTTATGATGCAAAACAACGTGCGCTTGAGCTTTCTGAGAATTATTGTGCTCCTGACAAGATAGAAGATATACGCTTGTCTGGTGAAAGTAATAAAGTTACTATAAATGCAATTATTACAAATTTACAAAAATCCGGTAAAGCAACGCCTTATGATATTGTTGTAGCGAATCATCTTGCACATGTATTCTTAGGTGGAGAAAACGCTGATTTAACAAACCCGATTAGTGAAGATGATCTATTAAAACTTGAGCTTGAACAATTTTCTGCTCTTATTCGCAAGAAAGGTACGCTTGAAAGAATTAAGCATATGCTTGAAAAAGGAAAACCACTGAGAAATTAAAAAATATTGTTTTATTTTATCATTATTTAACTTTATTTTTTGAAAGACTGTGTGTCTTTTAAAATTTTCGTAACTTCGTGCGTGACAGTGCTTTTTTGAAGATATATCCTCATTATAGATTTCAATTGGAATAAAATTTTTACAGTCTGTGCATATAATATTGATGAGTTATTTTAAATTTTCAAAATCTTCCCCCTTAAAAATGCCATTATTAAGCTTGGCATGTGTGTGTTTGTGCTTGCCTGAATCAGCTTTTGCACAAGCAAAACCGTTTCTTCCAGGAGCGTTAGGAGCTGGACAAAATATCTCAAACGATTTTCTTCCAGACGGTTCAGGAGGCGTTCTTGAATTTGAGGGTGATAAGTTTGAGTTTGAAGAATCAACAGAAGAACTTGAAGAACAATCGCGTAAAAATGCCTTCGATGCCGCTCTTCAAGGTTTATTGCCCTTGCGACCAGAAGAAATTCGAGAATTATTAGAACATTTTGACAGAACTCAAGAATCAGTAGAACTTCCTGTTTATCCAGCGCCAAAACCTGAAATTGCTGTTGAAACACTATCTATGGATCCGGGAACTAAACCAAAAACAATTAAAGTAGCCTATGGATATGTCACAACATTAAACCTCCTCGATACAACAGGTCGTCCTTGGCCTATTCAAGATATTACATGGGCTGGTAATTTTGAAGTTTTTGAAGTTGCTGCCGGTGAAAATAAATATACCAATGTTTTACGTATCACGCCTCAATCCGAATTTGCGTACGGCAATATGTCTATATCTATGATTGATTTACCAACACCTATTATTATCTCTCTTGAAACAAACCGTGATATTGTTCACTATCGCTATGATGCAATTGTTCCAAAACAAGGGCCTTTTGCACAAACTCCTATTATCAAAAGTGGCTTATCCTTATCAGCGGGTGATGTGGATATGACCTCAATTCTTGCGGGTGTTGTACCGCCAAGCGCTATAAAAATGCGAGTTTCTGGTATTGACGGACGCACAACAGCATATCGTTATAGTGGCCTAACTTATCTCCGAACTCCCCTTACTCTTTTATCTCCCGGATGGATAAGCTCTGCATCTTCTGCAGATGGCATGCATATTTATGCTATGGAAAATGCCCCCTTTGTGCTTTTATCGAATGACGGTGCTATAATACGCGCCCATTTATCTGATCGTGAGGATGTTTTTAATGAGTGATGATCTTGATAATGACGACGTTAACCTTGATGAATCCAGCTTTGATGATTTCGGAAGTAAAGAATCTACTCTTGGAGATTTATGGAGAAATAATCCTCTTATAAAAATTGCTGTTGTTGGTGCAGCAGTAATAGCTATATTCGGTACAATCATGTTATTTGGTGATAAAGAAGGTGCTGTAGATCAGTCATATGTCCCCGCAGGTTCAGAAATTAAAGCCGCTCCCGGCACTGAAAAATCTTCGCCGGCCTATATAGCTGCTATAGAAGAAGAAAACGAATCTCGTATTGAAGATGCTTTTCGTGAGGGGGGGAGTGCTTTTCCAACACCAATTGATCCACCGGTAGGACGTTTGCAAGTTCCAGATGAGGAAAGAGAAACTGAAGACCCTCTTCAGCGCTGGCGTCAACTCCAAGAAAAGCGCGTTCAGATGGAAATTCAAAATACGGAAAATCTAGACTTAAACATTATGCCTGATAATTCCGGACAAAGTGAAGCCATTCAAGCTCTTGCCGATGTTATGTCTGAGCAAATGCAAGCAATTCTTGAAAGCCAATCGGAAATATCAATTCAATCTAAACAAATTACAGATCCGGAATTTAGAGAAAAAGCCGCCGAAAAAGCTCTACAAAAAGCTGCTGAAGGAAATATGGGGAACAACGGTGGTAATGATTTTTTTGAAGATGAGGAACTTGAAAATTTTGGAACAGTTCTTCTTCCTGCTGCTGAAATTGCATATGCACAATTATTAACAGAAGCTAATTCAGATATTCCTGGACCTATAATTGCTCAAATTGCTTCTGGACCTCTCTCGGGAAATAGAGTTATTGGATCATTTAGTGTTGAAAAAGATTTATTAGTTTTAAATTTTGAAACAATTATTGTTAATGGTGAAAGCATAGCAATAAACGCTATTGCGCTTGATCCTACAACAACGCTTCCGGGCATGGCAACAGAAGTTAATCATCGTTATTTACAACGTATAGTACTGCCTATGGCTGCTGCTTTTGTTGAAGGTGCGGCATCTGCCATTGCAGAGAGCGGAACAACAACCATAACAATTGATAGCGGAGCTGCGGTTGAATCAGAAGCAGATGCCGATTCAGATCAAGAAATTGCAACAGGTGTTCAAGAGGCTGGAGAAGAATTAAGAGAAATACTGGACGAAATGAGTGGAGATATCGAGATCTTAGTTCGTATAGACGCCGGTACACCAATTGGTATTTTATTTCTAGAGCCTGTTATTGAAGGCAAAGAAGAAATAAATTAAAAGGAAAATTCCATGCAAAATAATGATGAGCCAAAAGATGACATTTTTGATGATGAATTTGATGATGATGATCTCGCTGATGATTCATGGGATGAATTTGATGATGATGATCTTGCTAATAATGATGATGATGGCACACAAATTTCTAAACCGGAAAATGCTGTATTTGAAGACATAAAAGAGTCTACTAAAAAAGAACCTACTGAAAAATCTAAAAATAGAAAAAAAAGCTTTAGCAAAAAAAAGTTTAATTTAGTTATTATATTAATAGCTATCATTGCTGCGGGATTAATTTTTCTTAATCAAATGACATCTTCCAATAAACAAGAAAAAACTTCACAATTTGATATAGCCGATGAAACACAAACTTTAACAAATGTTGCTGCTCTCTCTACAGACACAACTATACCACCGATGCCAACACCTATTAATACAACACAGGAAAACCATACAGAAATTGCGAAAGCTCCATTATTACAAGATTTACTTACGCCAATGCCATCTGATAACTCTTCAGAGAATACAATTCTTTCAGAGCTTAATATTAAGGAAGTTCCTACTGTTCCGGTTAGTAACGAAGCTTTAAAAATTGCCGATGAACAGCCTTTAAAATTTAACAAAGAAATCAAAAAAGAAAAAATACAAAAAATAACATCTGTTCTTTCTGCTCCAAATGATGCAAAATTATTAAAAGAAATGATAATTCGTTCTAATGAATTTACAAATAAAATTAAAATTCTAGAAGAAAAATATACAAATGAAAACAAAGCGTTATCGATTAACCTCACTAAAGCAAACAATAAAATCGAAACGCTTCTTAGCTCTATTGCTGTTTTAGAGAAAAAACTGAAAACTTTATCTATAAAAACAACAAAAATAACTCCTATAAATGATCCAGTTATATCTACACCAATCGCAGCACCTAAACCAACAATTCCTAAACCGGTACTGAAAAAACCACAGCAATCTCAAATAGTTACTGAAAAAATTATGCCAACAACTAAAGTCTGGGAATTACGTTCAGCACAACCGGGCAAGGCTTTGATTGCACCTACAGGATCAAATGATATGAAAACTGTTTATGTTGGAGATATTATAGATGATATAGGGAAAATTACATCTATTACTGTTGAAAACGGCAAATGGATTATACGTGGAACACAAAATAATATCTCTCAATAACCTATTGAAAAGACTAATATAATTTAAAATTTTCTTTCCCAGTCTAAACTTTTAAAAAAGAGCATATTTTTAATCGTCGCCTCTAAATGAAAGAAATTTGCATAATTTATATAAAATGTGATCTAATATACATATGGTGGTTTTTTATAATAAAAATAATTCAATAACTCTATGTATACGCAATCTACGCTATGCTGTAGTTGCCATTTTTGGTTTATTTGCATTTATAAGCTTTTCGAATTTAGCTTTTGCCTTGTCTTTACCTGGTGATATATTTTCCTCGACCGATGAACTTGATATTTCCGCTATTGCAGAAAGTATCATTGATTCTGTTTCAAGTATGCCGGGGCTTTTAACTGCTATTTCTTATATGGCTGCAATTCTGTTTGGCGTGCAAGGTATATTAAAATTAAAAGATCATGTTGAAAATCCAGCACAAACACCTCTAAGAATTGCATTATCACACTTTGCTATTGGTGGCGCTCTCCTTTCATCTCCTATTGTTTATGAAGCTGCAAAAGAAGCTTTTGATTCTGGAGAAACTATTACCTTTATGTCAGGCTCTTTTGATTTATCAAATTATTATTCCGGTCTTAGCGGTATGCTCTCCGGTGTTACAGGTGGCATAGCAAACGAAGATTTTAATTATCTTTTATCCTCAATTATTAATTCTATCAGAGATGTTCCAGGGCTTGTTACCGGAATTTCTTATTTACTTGGAATTTTGTTCGGAACCATTGGTTTATTTAATATTAAAAATCACATAGAAAACCCAGAACAGAATCCTTTAAAAAACGGTATTATTCGTATTCTCACTGCCGGAGCTCTATTTGCTTTACCAACACTATGGGAAGCAATGCAGACAACCATAAGAGGTGATGATGATATCAATATTGCCAACTCTTTAGATTTTATGAGTGATTTGTCTGATATTACCGGTTCAGCTGATGTTTGTAATCCTTTTGCCGGAGTAACAAGCTTACTTAATGGCATCGGATTAGGGGGATTAGCCGGTGGTGGTGATACACTCGGAGTAGCTTTATGTTCTCTTGTTGCTCATACAGCAGCATTTCAAGCATTTCTAACTGGAATTTCATATTTATTCGGTATTATTCTTGGAGTTTGGGCTGTTTTAAAAATTCAAGATCATGTGCTTAATCCTCAACAAACATCTATTTGGGAAGGCGTTTCCAGATTTATCGCTGCCGGAGCATTTTTCTCACTTCCCTTTATGGCTGCTGTTTTTGAAAATACTGTCGCACCAACTTCAGTTATGGGATTTGGAGATCAATTAATGGGCATAGTTAGCGGCTTTTCCAGTATTATTGGTACAATTGGAGGCTTTTTAGGGCTTATGGGAGGCGAAGAAGCTAACAGCTGTAGTGGTTTGGATGGAGCTATTAATTGTTTTATTACAGATATTTTTGTACCATTATCAATTGTTATAAAAGTCTTTGCTATCTTTGCTGGACTTATTTTAATTATGATCGGTATTTCCAGAATGATAAAAGGGTCACAAGATGGCGCAAGAGCACCCGGCGGACTTGGAACAATGATGACCTTTATAACCGGAGGGGCGCTTTTATCATATAACAGCATTTTAAGCGCATTTTCTGTTTCATTTTTCAACAATAGTGATACTAGCCTAACATATGGAGCTATTCTTCAATATAAAACAGGTATGAGTGACAGTGAAATGGCACATGTCACTATAGTTTTTTCCGCTATTTTAAAATTTATGGTGCTGATTGGTTTAATCAGCTTTGTCAGAGGATTATTTATTGTAAGGAATGTTGCCGAAGGCGATAATCAGGCCTCACTTATGGCAGGTATTACCCACATGGTAGGGGGTGCGCTTGCTGTAAATTTGGGTCCGCTAATGAATGCCGTGCAATTAACGCTCGGTATAGCGGAATATGGTATTAAATTCACCTAATGCTTTATAAAATTGCAAGATTTTATAAATAAGCATAAAATGAATTTATGAGCAAACTAAACTTGGTAGAAGGAGAAACTTACTTATGTTTAATAAAACAAAAACTTTTTACAACAAATGTGGTGTGGCCATTACTATTGGCTTCATGATGGCTAGTGATAG